>JADLHG010000082.1 GCA_020848905.1 Deltaproteobacteria bacterium | reverse complement strand
GGGCTGCACGACGACGACGGCAGCGGCCTGATCGAGTCGGCGATCCTCCATGAGGAGGGCCTGCGGACGCACGGCACGGTCTGCGGGCCGTTTCGGCGCTCGGCGGTCAGGGGCGAGGAGTGGTCGAACATGCAGCGGTGGGAGGGGGCGGAATGACCGGCGCGCCGCTTCCGCGACACCTCGCGCGGACCAAGGTCCGCTGGTTTCCCCCGCGGAGCCTCGTCGGCTTCTGGGTTCGTGTCGGCGAGCGTGGGTTCAGCGCGACGTGGCACCGAGGGCAGCAGGTAGGCACGGTTCGGCGGCGGATCTGGTCACTGCACTGGTACCGGCTGCTTTCCGGGGAGAGTGAAGCATGATCAACGTCGGAGGCCTCTCGCCGTGGCGGCAGCAGGGGCGCCAGCAGGCGTCTCCGTGGTCGCGGTGGGGGAGCGTCGGCTTCGGGGTCGTGCGAAGCAGCGGGATCGGCCCGCGCCTTTGGGGAAAGGCCTGGGGCAGGAACCTGTCCCTCCTCGACCTGAACTCCTCGGCGCGGTCGGCGGTCGTCGCGTATATGCGCGGGGCCGTCAGCAACCCGAGGGTGCGCGCCCCGCGGGGTTGGGCAGGGTATTCGTCATGATCGTTCTCGGAATCGACCCCGACCTGCACCACACCGCGCTCGCGTGGGTGGTCGTCGAGCACCTCGGATCCCCGACCCCTCGGGTCAAGGTCGAGGAGATCAGGATCGTTCACGTCCCCGAGCCGAAGCAGGGCGGCCCGAAGGGGCAGGAGGCTGCTGTGGAGATGCTCCGCGAGCTTCGCTACCTCTGGTCGTCATACGACCGCGACCCCATGCACCCCTCCATGAGGTTCGTCAAGGTCGTGGCCGAGGGTCAGCAGGTCTACAAGCGCAAGCTGTCGGCGAAGAAGGGCCGCGCCGACGGGCGGGCCGAGGGCGGGGCCGGCAAGGTCGACCCTGCCCACCTCCTGCGCCTGGCGCTCGTCTCCGGCGCCGCCATGGCCGGCGCGCTGGACCGCATTCCGGCCGCCGAGGCCGTCGTCCCGCTGCCCGCCGAATGGAAGGGCACCGTCCCCAAGGACGTGTATCATGCCGACGTCTGTACGGCGTTGGGGTGGTCATGGGACGTCGGGGGAAGTCGACGGGAGCCGCGGATCGTTCCTCGGGGCGCGGGGGTCGTGCCGCTCCTCAACCAGCGCGGTCGGCCCGCTCCGTCGAGCGCGTGGATCCACGCGCTCGACGCGATCGGCCTCGCCCTGTGGGGGGTGAGCAGCGTGTGGCGAAGCGTGCTGGTGGACAGGCCGGGGCGCGGGAGCGTTCCGCGCCCGCCCGACCCCGACGGGCTGCTCTCCGCCGGACGGACCTGATCGCGCGCGGGACCGTCGTCAAGAACAGGTTCTCCCGCCGGGTCTTCGTGGTCGAGGGCCCCTACGACGGGAAGGGCTTCCGCAAGCGCATGATCGTGCTGCGGGCGACCTCGCCGATCGACAACGGCCTGGACGAGGAGGAGCACGACGCGGTGCTCGTGTCCGAGGAGGTTCTCCTCAAGGGCGACTGCTTCGTGCGAGTCGGTCGACTCGGCAAGGGGGAGAGCCCGCTCGACGGCGAGTGGCGACACCGACACCGAGCGTTCGTGAGCGTGGCGTTCGCGTTCGCCGTGGCGTGCGACTGACGTGCGACTGTGCGACTGACGTGCGACTGATTCAAGGAGGATCTTCATGGCGTTGACGAGTGAGAGCGTTCTGACGTGCGCGTGCCAAGACGTGGCGCGCTGCTACGTCGACTTCTTCCCCGAGGAGCGCACGACGATCGCGTGCGAGGCCTGCCGCGCGGCGCAGGCGTCGCCGCGCACCCCGGCGGAGAAGGCCCTGGCCGACGCCTACGGCAGCAAGGCCTACAGCGGCGTCCGCGACCCGGCCTCGATCCCGCCCTACGTGATCGGGCCGTTCACGCGGCCCGAGCCCGCGCCGTCGCTCGGCTTCTCGGAGGCCTGGTGGACGGTCGGCGAGATCGCGCCTGGGGTCTACGCGATCCCCCCGCGGTCTGAGCACTTCGACCGGTTCACGCACTTGGCCGGGCTCGGCCTGGCCGTCTACTGCTTCTCGTTCGACGACGCCGCGGAGCACGCGCGCGAGTCGGGCAAGCCGCTCTGCGACTGCCGGTGGTTCGGGCGCTGGCACGGCAACAAGGTGGTCTGGGACAGCGTGTCGTTCCTCCGCCACCCCACCCCCATGGACATGACGAGGCCCCCCGAGGCCGAGGAGGCGCGGTGAGCGCGACGACCGAGTATTTCTGCCAGGCCTGCGCCAACAAGAAGAACCAGAAGGTCGGCCTGGTCGAGATCGGCAAGGACACCGACAACGAGGGCTTCCTCGTGTCCAAGCTCATGTGCCCCGGGTGCGGGGTCACGGGCCAGGTCCGCGTGGTCGAGGCCCAGCCGCCGTGCGAGCGGTGCGGTCACCAGAAGCGCGCCTACGTTCGCGGCGGCGCGACGACCTACCGCCCCGGCATGGGCGCCCCGACCGACGGCAACGAGTTCCTCAAGATCATGAAGAGCCAGTCGATCCCCGGGGCTGGGTAGCCGAGGCGTGCGGTGTATACCGAGGCGATCTTCGCCGTCATGACGTCCGTCCTCGTGACGTGGCTCGTCCTCGTCGTCGTGCGCGCGCCCGTCGACCGGGACGACCTCGACGACTAGAGCAGCCGCCCGACCCGCGCGAGAAGCTCCTCGCGGTCCTCGATCGGCCGCCCGGGGTCGTGCGTGTCGGCCCCGGACCAGTTCTCGGCCTTGATCCGGAAGAACAGCGCCCGCGCGCGGTCGGCGACGACCGCGCGGGGCAGCACGCCAGAGAGGGACTCCAGGGCGGTCACGTCGGCCGTGAGATCGGCCGCCGGCGGCGCGCGACGGAGGCGGGCGGGGCCCGTCGGCCCCGTGGGGCGGTAGTTGTCGTCCTCGTCGGGTCCGAAGCGGAAGGCCTCGACGTCGCGCAACGTGATCCACATGGGGCACCCAGGGTCAGACCGAGGACGAAGCCGTCCAGAACGTCGAGGATCGCCTCGACGGTCTCAAGGGCCTCGTCGATCACCAGAAGGTCAGCGGCGCTCTTCAAGAAGATCCCCTTGACACGCCGAGGCTCTGGAATAGTATCCGGGCCGTTCCGCGGAACAAGACCTCACAGAGAACAAGGAGGGCCCATGGCCAAGCGCGTGTCGGATTCGGAGAAGGACAAGGTGCTCAAGCTCGCCGCGCGGAAGGGCGGCGTGACGAAGGCGCAGGTCGCCAAGGCCGTCGGCAGCGCCAACCGCGCCGCGTCGGTCTTGCGCGCTCTCATGCACAAGCTCTCGTGCGCCGCCCTCGGGGCGAAGGCCGGGAAGGCCTGCCGGACGCTCGTCTACTACGCGAAGTAGCCATGGGGGCCTGGGTCGGCTTCAGGACGAACAACACCGAGACGACCTGGCTTTCGTCGAACAGCACGTCGAACAGCACGGCGACAGACTCGATCGTCTACTACGCCGAGCACTCGGCCTGTAACTACACCGACGGCGGCGGGGCCTCGGCCCCGCCGCCTGACAAGCACGGCGCGCGACACCCGCGCGCCGTGGTCTTCCCGAAGAGGCGCGATCGAGCGCCAGGCGGCGCACGCCGCGCCGCCTTCTTCTCGCGCGGATCGTTCAGGGGGGCTCTGTGATCCTGGCCTTCGGTCACCAGTCGCGCGTCGGCAAGGACACCTGCGCCGCGCACGTCGTCGCGACCCTCGGGCCCGACGTCGCCGTGCGGCGAGCGTTCGCCGAGCCGCTGAAGCGGATCTCGTACGACCTCTTCCGCCGCTACGGCCTCATGACCGCCGACTTCTACGAGCGGCCCGAGAACGCGCGCCTGCGCGACGTGCCGCTGCCCGTGGTCGAGAAGTCCCCGGTCCAGCTTTGGATCGAGGTCGGCCAGAAGATGCGCGAGGTCTACCCAGGCGTGTGGCGCGACGCCGCGCTCGACGCTCCGAGGGGCGACCGCCTCCTCGTCCTGAGCGACCTGCGCTTCCAGAACGAGGCCGACGCCGTCCGCGACCGCGGCGGCTGGTGCGTCAAGGTCGTCCGCCCCGGCAACCCGGTGAAGGCCTCGGACGCCATGATCGATCCTGACTTCCGCTGGGACGCGGTGATCGAGAACACCGGGACCGTCGAGGAGCTTCAGGCCAAAGCCATGAACGTGGCGAAGGACTACCTTCGCCGGTGGTCGGGCCGGTTCAAGTGCGTGCGTAAGGAGGAGTCGTGAGCAAGGAGTCGAGGGAGAGGGAGCACGCGCGGCGCGGTGACGAGCCGCGGGTGATCGTTCCTGGGGGTCAGAAGCCCTCGCAGGCCGAGGTCGAGGCCGCCGAGGCCCTCAACGTGCCTGAGAGCCTCTGCCCGATCATGAGCACGACGGTGTTCCTGCCGAACCCGATCACGAACGCGATCGAGCTTCGGGGCGTGAACCGGCCGTGCAACCGGCAGTGCATGCTCTACGAGGCGGCGGTGGACCTCGGCAACGGCCCCGGCCGCGGGTCGTGCAAGCTCTCGACCGCGGCGCGCACGAGGGTCATGTAGGGTGACCCCGATCGTGGACGCGGCGACGCGCAACCTCCCGCCGTGCCCGCTGTGCCAGGCGCTCCAGGGCGACCCGTGTCGGACGCCCAACTGGGAGACGACGAAGCCGCACGCGGCGCGAGAGCGCGCCTACAAGCGGCGCGAGGAGGCGATCAGGGCGGCGACGGGCCGTCAGAGGGGGCTCGGGGAGTGAGGGCGGTCGACTACGTCGCGCGGATTCGTCGGGAGCTTTTGCAGCCCCCGCTCTTGTCGCAGGTCTACCCTGACGTGCCCAAGGCCATGGACGGCCCGTGCAAGCCGTCCGACGTCCTGATCAAGGTGTGCGGCGACCTCGCCGAGGAGGCGCGCCTCATGGCCCAGAAGCGCAAGGTCTCGACGGTCGACGGCCTCCTCGGGTGCTTCCGCGAGCAGGACCAGAAGTGGCGGGCCGTCGCGCGCCACTTCCCTGAGACGGCGCCCCCGGACTTCTTCAAGGTCTTCTTGAGGGAGGCGGCGCACGACAACCCGGCGATCGGCGTGGTCGCTGCTCAACTCTGCCTATAGGAGGTGTGTGTGGATCCGCATCAGCAGCGTGTCGTGTACGAGAAGGCGGACTTGGACGGCAAGCTCGGTCGTCTCAAGGAGTTCATCAACAACAGCCATCAGTATGCCGCGCTCGATGCCGCCGAGCAGGGTAGGCTGCGTCGCCAGTGCGCGATCATGGCCGACTACTCTGCGGTCCTGGGCGAGCGGATCGCCGCATTCTCGCAGGTGCTGTAGTCGTCGGCCGAGGTGGCGGAATGGCAGACGCAGGGGCCTCAAAAGCCCCCGCCCGCAAGGGCGTGCGGGTTCGACTCCCGCTCTCGGCATCAGGTGACCTTGACCCGTCGGTCCGGCGTGGTAGTCTCGGGGGCATGTCCAGCCAGCCATAAGGCCACCCCAGCCCCCCTCGTCCGCACGCACTACGTCGTGGTGCGGGCCGACCTCCCGCAGGGATTCCTCGCCGCGCAGATCGTCCACGCGGCTGGCGAGTCGAGCCCCGGGAACCTCCCCAACGGCACCCACGCCGTCGTCCTGGCCGTCCCCGACGAGCCCGCTCTCGCGGTCGTCGAGCGCGCTCTGGCCAAGGCCGGCGTCCCCCACGTCGCCGTGCGCGAGCCCGACCCTCCGTGGGACGGGGCGCTCACGGCGATCGGCGTCCGACCCGTCGAGGACCGCCGCCCCGTGCGGCGCGTCCTGGGGAGGCTGCCGCTCCTGTAGACCAGCAAGCTCGGGTAGCTCAAGAGCAGAGCGCGCAGGTTTAGGCCGCAAGGCCCGCTGCGAGACACGCGGTGCGACTCCCGTCCCGAGTATCCCGGCAGGTAGCTCAAGAGAAGAGCGCGTGGGCGGCCGAAAGGCCTCCTGCGAGACACGCGGTGCGACTCCCGTCCTGCCGAACGCTCCAGAAGCTCAACAGGTCGAGCACCCAGAGTATGGATCTGGGAGGAAGCGGGTTCGATCCCCGCCTGGAGCATCATCTAGTTGACAACCGACCCGACCATGGTAGGGTCGCGCTTCTCAAGGGGCCGGTACAGACTCGATCGGGAGGTGAGCGGGAAAGGTGCGCGCCGCGGTTGGTCGGAGCCGCGTAAAAAGCCGATCACAACCCTAGATGCCGTGACCAACGACATCCCCGAGGGCTTGTCGATGGAGGACGCCAACGTCCTCGTCGGTGAGACCCTCGTGACCGCGTAGCGCAAGCTCCCCGGTCGTGCCCTGCGGATCCCAGCGCCTCGTGGGTGAAGTAGGGTAGGTCGCAAGCAGAGGCTGGCCCTCCCGCGTGCCCGCGCGCGGAGGGGCGAGACGCCAGCGGGCTGGACGGAGGAGGGGTGCTGGGCGCCCGAGTCCGTCGAGATCAACAGACCAGCTACGCGCGTAGTGCCTCACCAACCGCCTCTTCGACACCCGGGTGCGACTCCCGGCGGCTCCATTGCGTGTTGCAGCACGAGCGGGTTCGGGGGGTCCGAGCCCGCTCGCGTTGTTCTAGGAGGCCTTCATGGGCAGGTTCTCCCCCAACCCGAGCAAGAGTCATCGCGTGCGGAGACTCGGCAGCGACCACTACCGGATCTCGTGGGTCGTCGACCGCTACTACCGGGGCTCGCGGCTGAGACACCCGACCCTCTACTCGCGCGACACCGACCTGGCGGGCGCCAGGCGCTTCGCGAAGCGGTGGAAGCTCGACCTCCCCGTCGACCCGCCGGCGTCCTCGTGAGCGACTTCGCCGCCCGCCGCGCGCAGCGCGCGGCGACGCTCGGGAACGATCCGCAGGACCGCGCCAGGTGGCTCGGGGAGCGCATGCGCGCGGGCCTCACGACCCGCGACCAGTACAAGGCGCTCCTCCTCGTGGGCGACGAGGGCGCCGAGGTGCTGGCCCAGGCCGACCCGGAGGACTACGACGCGCGGGCGCTCGTGGGCGCCGTCGGAAGGAACCTCGGTGGCGCCTTGCATGCCCTGATGGAGATCCCCGGCGTCCTGCCGCGCGTTGCGCTCTCGGCCGCGCGCTCGCGGCTGAAGGTCGAGGAGGCCAAGGCCGCCAGGATCCGTGGGAGCCTGAAGCGCGTCACCGCCGTGCAGCGCCTGCGAACGATCTCCGGCGTGATCATGGCCTTTGAGCACGGCGCGGTCACGGTGGCCTTCGACGACTTCGACTTCGCCCCCGGCGAGCGGTGGATCTCGTCGGTCGTCCACGGCTTCGCGGCCGAGGGCCGCGACCAGGGGCACTTCTTCCGCGAAGCCATTCAGGAGGCCATGTCCGGCCGCGGGGCCTCGGCCGTGCCGCTCGACCGCGCGTTCGCCGACGCGAAGCGGGCCCTCGTGGCGTGGGCCTACGGCACGGGCACGTAGCCCTGGGTCATGAGCGCCACGAGGGGCGGGCGCGCTGCGGCCTTGAGGTCGCGGTTGGCCTGGGCCACCTCCGCGGGGGAGGGGTAGTAGTTCACGTCCGTCACGAGACGCCGGACGCGGTCCCAGAGGCGCACCACCCGCGGCGCGTTGGCGTCAAGGAGTACTGAGGCCAAGGTCGTAGAGGTCTCGATCGCGCGCCAGAAGCTGGCGTTGCCCTCACGGCGGACCAAGGCGTCGTAGTCCCGCGAGACGCGGTCTCCGACCCTGAAGAGGTTGTGCTGCTCGGAGACCAGCGGTGGCCGGCCGAGGATGCGACCGGCGATCCCGCCGAACATGGGCGCCCCGCGTTCGACGTCGCCCGCGCGCAGGCGCTCGACGTCGAGGACGATCTGCCGCTCCGCGGTCCGGACGACCTCCCAGGCAGCGACAGCGGCGGTCATCTCATGCCCGCGGGGGACGTGAAGATCCTCGGCCCACGTCAGGATGTACCGCACGAGTTCGGTCGATAGAGCGACCATGCCGATCGAACCGAAGGAGAACGTCAGAAGATCGTGCGTCAGCTTCGACGGCACCTTGGCGCGAGGTGTCTCGTCGCGGTAGAGCGGGGCGGCCTCTCGGACCGCCTCGGCGAGCACCTTCGCCGCGTCCTTGTCCCCGAGGAAGGCCAGCCCCTGGAGCGCGGCGCGGAAGCCATACGTCGAGTCGACCTGATCGGGGTGTACGTTGACCCCCGGGCCGAACACGCCGGCCCTGAAGGCCTCCCAGTAGAGGCGCTGGCGCGCCTCGGAGTCGCCCATGCTGGCCGCCCGCTGAAGGGTGCGGATCCGCGCGTCCACGGCTAGCCCCAGAGCCCAGCGGTCGACCAGCCCCGCTTGATCTCCTCGACCTCGGCCACCGTGGGCACGAAGCCCGCCGCGCGCCGGACGCGGGACGAGATCGTCTGGTAGAGCTTCTCCTTCGCGGCGGCGCGGTCGTAGCTGCTGACCGCGACGTCGACCGACGTGCGGAGGAGGTCGGCCTCCTCCTCGGTCGAGTAGCCCTGGCTCATGAGGTCGACGGCCGCCTGGCGCTCCGCGGCCGACGGCGCCCGCTTGCGCTTCTGGCGCACGCCCTCGACGTCCTTGAGCTTGTTGTCGGCCACGATCTGCCGGGCGTGACGGAAGCCGTCGGCCAGCCGAGCGATGTTGTAGGTCAGCGCCGCCGCGAAGTCCTCGTTGTGCTCCTTGTAGGCGCAGTTGTCGACGACGTGCGTGCATTCATGCACCACGGCCGCGAAGAGCCACTTCAGGTCGGCGTCCTTGGTGGGCGACCAGACCTCGATCGACGCGCCGCTCGTCAGGTGCTTGAAGTTCTTGGCCGGGTTGAGCAGCAGCCACCCGGACTTCGGACCGAAGAGATTCGGGGCCTGCGCGACGCTCGCGCCGGGCAGGAAGGCCGCCCCCTTGTCCTCGCTGAAGATGAAGCCGACGCCGTAGCCGCCGTCGGGGAAGCTGTTGAGGCGCGAGAGGGCGTAGCGGCACAACTCGCTCCAGACCTTCGCAAGGCGCGCGATCTGCGGCGTCATGGACTCAGGCAAGAACTTCTTGAGCTTGCCGGCCCCGCGAGAGGTCGCGAGGTCGTCGACCTCGTTGATCACGATGAAGGGCTGGCGCCAGACGAGGTTCTTGGCGGTCGCCTCCAACGTCGACTGCCCAGCCCCCGCGACGGCCTCAAGGATCGTCTTCGCGGTGCCGCCCGACGGAAGGCCGCCGCCCGAGGTCTTCGCGGTCGACTCGCGCTCGGCCTCCTCGCGGTAGGCGTCGACCTCGGTGCTGATCGTCTGGATCACCTCGGTGGTGATCGTTCGGGAGCCGCTGTTGATCGGCCCGATCTGCTCGATCAGGCGCGCCGCCTTCAACTCGCTCCGGTAGCGAAGGGCAGGATCGCCCTCATAGACCTTCGTGAAGTGCCCCTTCTTGCGGCTCAAGGCGCTCCGCGTGTCGGCGGCAAGGCGGGAGATGAGGTTGTCCACGGAGCGCGCCAGGCCCTCATGGCGGAACCCGTCGCGGTTGGACGTGAGAACCTGCACGGACGGCGCGGTGATCTCGCAGATCACCTGACGCCCGGGAATGTCATTGGTATACCGCTCAAACATATAGATCCCGTTGACGCGCACGATCATCGTGTACCCGGTGCCGGCGATCTTGGGGGCGTAGACCTGGGCGAGGGCGAAGTCCTCCACGAGGTCCGAAGCCCTCAGATTGGCCGAGACCCGCTCGCCGTTGACCGTGATCCCCACCCGCGGGAGGTAGCACTTGCCCAGGAAGGCGCGCGCCGGACCGGCGTGGGTGTGGGTGTCCTTGGGCATGACGACCTCGACCAGCGTGCCCGTCCGCGCAGGGCGGTCGTGAACGATCCGGTAGTCGTCGGCGGTGCCGACGGCGAGCGACGTGCGGGTGTAGACCTTCCACGAGATCCACGGGAAGAGGAGGAGGCGCTTGGCCTCGCCGAACCCACCGGTCGTGCCCGACGTCGGGTCGGTCTTCGACGTCCCGGCCATGTCCAAGAACTTGGTGGTGAGCGTCTCGGGGGACATGCCGCTCCCGTCGTCGTCGCACGACACGGTCCACGTACCGTCGGCGTTCTCGACGGCTCGGAGCGCGATGTTGCGCGCGCCGGCGTCCACGGCATTCTGAACCGCCTCGCGCCACCACCCCTGCGGCCAGTCTCGATAGTCGCGCAGGGGCTTCGCGAAGAAGTCCGGACCGATCGTGACTCGCCGCCGCTCGCCCTCACCCGGCGCGAGGTCCGGGTTCTGCCGGCGCGCGCCGCGGGCGGCGTCGCCGACGAGGACCGTGATCACCTTCCGCCCGTCGGGCGCGAACCGCTCGCCCACGAGGCGCGTCGCTCCCGCGACGGTCGAGGCCATGAGGAAGTCGTAGCCGGACGTGCCGGACACGCCGACGTAGACGCCGGGGGTCAGGGGGCCCGTCGGGGCGTTGAGCAGGGTCGCGGTCGTCGCGGACGTCTTGCGGGTCACCGGGCCTCCTTGATCACGGTCGCCGGGCACGAGTTCTTCGGCGTCGCCTTGAGCCCCTTGCGGGCCGAGCGCACCGAGGGGCGCTGGGGCTTCGTCGTGCGCGCACGGGGGTGCAGCCGCTCCCCCGTGCGCTCGTAGTGACGCCACTCGCGCATGCCGCGCTCGTAGGTGGCCTGGGCCTGCTCCTTGAGCCGCGCCGTCTCGCGGGGGTCGGCGGGCGCGTCGAGGTCGAGCGGGATCGCGTCGGCCTGCTGGCCGACGGCGCGATCGTTCCCGAGGACGACGAGGTCGACGGACGCGCACGGGGGCACCTGGGTGGCCGCGAGGACGACCGCCAGGTCGTCGTTGGGCCTCCCGCGGAACCGCGGGTGGGCGATCCCCGAGACGCCCTGGACGAGGTGCGGCAGAAGCTGCGAGGCGCCCGACCACGCGACGCGCCAGGTGCCGGCCACGTCGGTCCCGTGGGGGTGGTGGAGGACGTGAGTCGGGTCGAACCCGACGAAGACCTCGCGCCCGTCCACGAGCGTCCTATGGCGCGCGGCGCCGGACCCGCCCTTCGCGGCGGCCTTCAAGCCGCGGTTGTTGAACACGTTCAGGTCATGGCAGCCGAGCACGAGCACGCGGTCGCCGTTGCCGGGCTCCCAGAGGTGCGCTCGCCAGTCGACCTCGCGGACCAGGGTGTTCTCCTGATCCGCCGTCGGGTAGGTCTTCGCGGTCAGGTGCGCGATCCGGCGCGAGTCGAGGTCGGCCACGACGACCAACTCGACGTGCTCGGGGCTGTTCGGGTCGCGGACGTCGAGGCCGAAGGAGAAGAAGCGCGCCTGCCCGCGCGGCGCCGCCCTGAGGAGATCCTCGACCACCCCCTCGGCGATCTGCCGGAAGCGGCCGATCTCCCCCACACGGGACGCCCACCCCGCCGGAACGCCGCGCAGGGACGCGGAGACGGTCAGGAAGCCGCCGGGAGCCACGAGGTAGGTGACGCCCACCGGGAGCCCCTCCAGGGCCGCCCGGAGCCACGCGGCGCCCTGCTCGACCGAGCGCGCCGACCAGCCCTCGACCACGAGGCGCCCGATCGTCCCCGCGGCCTGCACCGGCGGGCTCGTCGGGGGGTTCCACACGAAGTCGTCCCCGCGCGCCTCGACGCGCGCGTCGTCCCGCGCCACGGCGCGCCACACGCCCGTGGCCGCGCGGCTGCGCTGGAAGCCCTGCGACCTGAGCGGCAGCCCGCGACGGAGAGCCTCCTCATGCGCCGCCTCGTAGAGGCGCCGCCCGATCCCCTGCTTGCGCGAAGCCTCCTCGACCTCGGCCGAGACCACGTCGAACGTGCGGTAGCTCCGCACGGCCGCGACGTGGCCGACCGCGCGCCGACCGACGTAGCCGCGCACGACGAAGCCGTGCTCGCCGCGGTCGAGGATCCTGACCCGGAGCTTGGTCCGGGTGGCGGGGTTCATGACGTACCCCTCGTCGTCCTCCCTGGCCTTGCCGGATCGGATCATGGACTTCCACAGCTTGGCCGCGTAGTCGCTCATGGTGCCGCTGTGCAGTTGCGACCCGCGCTTCTTGGCCTCCTCGGCCGCGCGGAGGTAGAGCGCCGTGCCGATCCCCTGGCGTCGAACGCTCTCGTCGACCTCGGCCACCGCGACGAACAGTTCGGCGCCGGGGGCGGTCGATCGCCGGTCGATCAGAAGCTCGCCCACGACCTTGCCGTCGAGGGTCGCGACCACGTCGAACGCGGAGTAGGGCGTCCGATCCCGAGACGGCACGACATCGATGCGGACCCCGGCCGGCGGGTTCAGCGACGTCGCCGGACAAGAAAGCGCGTAGCGGAACATGGGCTTGCCGGCGACCTTCTCGCGGTGCCTGGTGGCGCGGCCCTTCGCCCGCTGCTTCTCCCAGAAGCCGCGCGAGCCCTCCTTGAGCGTCACGTCCGAGGCGAGTACCCGCCCGCGCTCGCAGGCGAGGCGCTGCGCGGCCTCGTAGAGCTTCGTGGCGATCCCCATGCCGCGGAACTCGGGCTCGACGCCGATCCAGAAGATCGACGCCGCGGGGACGCCCTTGATCTTCACGTTCCCGAAGTTGACGAACATCTCGCCGACGGGCGTGCCGTCGCGGAGCGTGGCGAAGAACTTGACCTCGCCCCGGCCGCCGGTGAACTTCCGCTCCTTGGTCGTGATCACGAGGGGCGGGGCCTTGGCGGCGACGATGGGGTTCCAGAGGGCCACCTAGCCGCCCTCCGTCATGCGCGCCGTCCAGTCGCTAGGCGTCATGCGGCGCATGATCTCCTCGGCCGACGCGGACGCGAGGCGGCTGCGCTCGGAGAGGCCCGGCACGTCGTGCCAGTAGGCGTTGCTGGTGCCCAGCGCCTCGTAGCCCGCGAAGTCCTCGATCACGAGCACGCGGTCGGTCAGGAACCCGGTCGCGCTCGGGTAGGGCGCCCAGGCCTGCCGGACGCTCGACTGGATCCCGTTCGTCGCCGAACGCAACGCGGCGGTCTTGCTGTCGGCCTCCCAGCCGTTCTCATACTTCGTCGGGTAGTAGACCTTCCAGCCCCACTTCGTGACCCTGGACTTCTTGGGCTTCTTCTCGACGAGGTTCGGAAGCCCGATCACGCGGCGAAAGGGAGGCCAGCGCAGTCCCGAGACGCGCAGCGGCTTGAGAACGATCACGGCGAGGCCGGCGTTGTGCGAGCCGTGCGGGGACCGCCGGGCGACCTCCTCCACGAGCCGCCACGCGGCCTGCGCGTCGCCGCCCATGGCGGCGCGCTCCAGGGCGCGCCTCTCGGCGTCCCAGCCGCGCGCGTCGCCGGGCGGGTTCTGGAGCGGCGTCGTCCACTCCGCGCGCGTGATCGGCTTGGCCGCCTTCTTGAGCATGAGCCGCGCGGCAGCGTCGACCGTCGACTCGCGCTCAAGGTAGGTGTGGATCCTGTAGTCCTTCTCCCAGCGCCCGCGCCCGCCGATCTCCCACGTCACCGTCTTCTTGTTGAAGACGATCCGGCGCTGGGCGTCGGGCGAGATCCACACGCGAATGTTGAACGCGACCTGGCTCGGCTGGCGGTCCGGGTGCCACCCGCGGCGCTTCAACTCGTGCATGATCGCCGCCTCGGCCTGGGCGGTCGTCATGCGGGCCTTGCCATTCCAGCCGGCGCCACGGGCCCCGTCGGCCATGACCTTGAACTCGGGGTGCTCGGGCGTCGGATCGAGGCCAGCGCGCTCGCGCTCGACCTTGAGGCGCTCCAGGGCGGCGTCGTCCCCTCCCTGCCAGGCGCGGAAGGCGTCCTTGATCGCGTCGTCCCGGCCGGGGTTCCTGGCCGACTCCTCGCCGCCGCGCGCCTCCATGAACGCGCGCCCCTCCTTCGTCGGGCGGTAGTAGTAGACGGGCTTGCCGTCGAACTGCTTCTGGATCCGCTCGATCATGAGCGAGTTGATCCCGCGGCGACGGAACTTCGGGTCGACGACCATGTGGCTGACGATCAAGCGGTCGGGGAGCACCCGGAACATGAGCCCTCCGAGGAGGTGCTTCTTCCGCAGGGGGTGCTTCATGAACAGGTCGAGCGAGCCCCGGCCGATCCCGACGCGGTCGAGGAAGACCGGGAAGTCGCCCTCCGGGCTCGTGGCCGCGCGACGCATGGCCTCCGCGCTGGCCTTGGACTTCGCCAGCCAGAGCATGTAGCGGCCCTCACCCCAGAAGAACGGCACGAGCGGGCCGATCGTCATGGGGACGGCGTCGAGCCGCGCCCTCGGCTTCGCCTTCGCCGCCTTCGCCCTGGCCATGCCCCCTCCGTCGGGAACGATCCCGACGCCATGATACCGCCCCAACCGCCGCCCCAAACCGCCCTCAAAAGGCCGCGTCGGCGCCGCTTAGACAGCGGGCGCACACGCGCCCCGACCTGCCCAAGCTGCACGCCGACGCTGGTCTGCCCCGCCCGGCTCGGGGTTGGAAGTGGGGAGCCCGGGAGGCGCCCACGGCCGGCCTCGACCGTGGGCTGCCTGGATCCTACCGCATCGCCTCGTCCATGCACCGCGCGTAGAACCCCGCCGGCAAGCCGTCGGGGAAGGCCAGGGCGAGCGCCTCGCGCTCGATCTGGTCCGCCTCGTCCGTCAAGTCGTCGGCCCTCTTCCGCAAGAGCAGGGCGTGCCAGCGAGCGAGGTTGGCGTCCTTCAGGAGCGCGGTCGCGCGCTTGCGCGACTCGTGCAAGCGCGCGTGATCCGGGTTCTGGTCCGTCGTGTCAGCCTGGTCAGTCATAGAGGCCTCCTACCCCCTATGGCACTCGTCGTCGAAACTAGGCAAGAAAAATCGAGTCGTTGTTGCTGCTGTAGTTAGAGGGTCATGACGAGGCCGCCGAGGAACCCGACGGCCAGGCAAAGGGCGCAGATCGTCCCCACGGCGTAGCGAGCCTCGCGCTCGGTCACAGGGGCCGCTCCTCGCGCAGGACGTAGGCGATCAGGCGGTCTTGCTGCCAGTGGACCTCGGCACGGACCTCGGCAGCGGAGGAGTCGCCCGGAGACGGGATGCGCGCGTTGACGGCTGTGTTGGCGGCGTTGGCCGCAGCGACGTCGGTGTTGCGGACGTAGGCGGCCTCTCCAGCGTATGCGGCGGCCCTGGCGGCGTAGTAGACGCGATCGGAGGAGACGAGAAGGTCGGAGGCGAGGACGGCACGCACGGCCCGTCGCGCCTCGTTCGCCGCGTCCGCGGATCGCTCACGGACCCACCGCCTAGCCGCCTCGATCGCGCTCCGCAGCAAGGCGTCGTTGCCGTGTCGCTGCACCCAGACCGACGTCACGCGCTCGGCGCAGTCGGCCGCGTAGGAGGCCGCGAGGCCGTCTCGATCCCCCAGGGCCCTCCCGACCAAGTAGATCGACCCCTCCCTGCCGAGGGCCAGGTTGAGATCGGTAGGGTCGGTGGGCGGCTCCAGGGCCCAGGCCCGCGCGTCGCCCAGGACGGCGGCAACGCGGACCTGCTCAGTCGTGACCTCGCCACGCCGGAGCCGCTCACGGAGGACGGCCACGGGGTCGCCGGCGCGCTCCGCGGCGCGCCGGCGCTCGTCGGCGGAGGGGTTCCTCGTGTGGCGGCTCACAAGGGGGCCACGATCAAGCGCCCGGAGATCCTTGCGCGCGGGAACACCTTCCGGACCTCGGGGAGGTAGAACTTCGTCAGCTTGAAGTTCTGCCAGCCCTTCGCGGTGGCCCGCGGACCCTTCTTGCGATCGTCCGGGCTGCCCTCATGGACCCAGAAGTAGGCCACGCCGCCGGGGGCCAGCGCCGAGCGCGCGGCGCGGATCACCTGAGCGCGGGACACCTTCTCGCGGATCACGTTCAGAACGTTGGAGCACAGGACCGCGTCCACGCCGGCGACGCCACGGTGGCGCGAGTCGACCCAGCGGGCGACGGCCTCGTTGTGGCCCGCGAGGCGGTTGAACGGGTCGTAGACGCGCGCGTCAACGCCATGCTCACCGAGGAACTCGACGCCCTTGTCGTATCGCCCGCCGCCCAGGTCCAGCGCGCGCATGCCGGGGGTGAGGAGGCCCTTCGCGACGAGGTGCTTGTGCAGCGCCGGAACCTGCGCGAGCGAGGTGCCCGCGCTGCCGATCTTCTGCTGCGGGGCGTAGACGTAGAACGGTGGGTTGGGCGGGTTGCTGACCACGGGGCCCCCTCCGATCGGGATCTCTCGCAGGACGTAGGCGATCAGTCTCGTCAGAAGCCACGGCGAGGCATAGGGGTCGTCTTCCCCCTCCTCCGCACCCGTTCCCGAGTCCGCCCGAGCCCACACCGCGCGTCGGACCGCCATGGCAGCGAGCCCTGCCGTGCGGCCGGCCCCGGCAGCGGACGCGACGTGTCGTGAGACCTCGTCGGCGGCAGCCATGGCGGTCTGGGCGGTGAGGGCCGCCGAAGCTGCGATCATCTCGTCAACGTAGGCGCCGTCGTCAGTCGCACGGAGGGCCGCAGCCGCAGCCGCGTTCATTGCGTCGCGCAAGGATTCGGCGGACACGCCTCGTCGATCACGCACCCACCGGCGCGCGAGGTCGATCGCGCGGCGCGGGCTCGCACCCGACGAGGTGGAGGAGAGCGGGAGGACCGATTCGGCAGCGTCTGCCGCGACCGACACGGCCAAGCCGTGCGGGTCTCGGAGCGCCCGGCCGACGAGGCGGATCCCGCCCACGTCGTCGACCACGTCGTGATCACGGCGACCCGGCTCCAGCGCCAGGGCCCGCTCGTCGCCCAGGGCGGCGGCGATCCGAACCTGCTCGGTCGTGACCTCGCCGCGCCGGAGCCGCTCGCGCAGCACGGCCACGGGGTCGCCACTGCGCTCCGCGGCTCGCCGGCGCTCGTCCGCGGAGGGGTTCGCCCGGGGAGGGCGCACCGGCGTCGGGCAGTAGGCCCAGGCGATCAAGGCCAGGTGCCGGCGCGTGGGGAGGCCCTCGGGCGTCGTCAGGGGCTCGCCGCTCTGCTCGACCTGGGCCATGTGCCGCGCCACGAACCCGTCGCGCCTGCGCCGCCAGGCCTCGCTCAGGCGGCGCGGGTCACCGCCGGCGCGGCGGTAGGCCGCGAGGAACCCCCGCGGCGAACGCGCGACCTCGGACACGCCCTGCTTCCGCATCAGCGGGAGCCAGCGGTCGATCTTGGCCAGGCTCAGGTAGGGGGGCGACCGGCGGGTCACGCCTTCGGCGCCTTCTTGTCGACGACCTTGAAGAAGCTCTTGCTCCGCGAGACGACGCGGAGCAACCCGCCCGGCGTCACGACCTCGGCGTTGAGGCCCTTGAACTCGGGGATCATGTCGCTCGACGCCTTGCGGAGCGACGTGACCGCGAACTCGGAGCACCAGAACTCATTCTTGTCGGCCAGCGGGTTGCCGAGGCGGATCTTGAGCCACCGCCACGAGAGGATCGGGACGACGTTCCAGATCATGCCGTCGTAGTCGTAGCCCGCGAGCGGCTTGCCGTCGCCGTCCTTCTTGGCGTAGGCGAAGACCTCGCTCGCGTCGCAGGCGATCTCCTGGCGAAGCTCGTAGACGTGGCGCAGCGTGCGTCCGCCCTTGAGGAACCCGGCCAGGTCGTCGATCTGCACGCCGCCGCGGTCCGCGTGAACGATCTCGGCGCCGATCTGCACCCCGACGTGGCTCACGGCCGAGCCCGTGATCCAGCGGATCGCTCCCGAGACGAAGCCCGAGGCGGACGTGAACAAGATCCTGGGCTGCATGACGCCTCCCGAAAGCACGACGCCGGGGACACCATGTCCCCGGCGGCGCGCTGGCTGGTTGGCCTGTCGATCCGGAGGGGCTACTGCGTGATCGAGTGGTTCTGCTCGATCACGACGCGCAGGTTGCCGCTCACGCCCGCGCCGCGGTTGTGCAGGCCGATCTGGAGGTTGCCGGCCGCGACCGCGATCGAGGCGACGTAGACGTCGGGCAGGATCGCCGCGCCGTTGTCCCCGTCGGCCTCGACGGTGATCAGGGCCTCGTCGCCGGCGACGTAGCCGCCGGGGCCGAAGCCGAACGAGGACGGGAGGGCCTGCTGGTTCGGGACCACCGCCTGGTTGGTCGAGAGCAGGGCGCTGTCCGCCGCCGCGCCCGTCGGGTCGAAGTTGCCCACGCGGGCCGCGAGGGTCACGCCCGTGAGGACGACCCGGTTCTTGAGCGAGCCGCGCGCCGCCGCAGGGGCGGCGAAGGCGGCGACACCACCGAACGCCATGAGAAGCTCCTGGGCCTGGGGCCCGACGAGGACGGGCCGGAAGGGCCCCTGGGTTGCGCCGGGATCGTTCCCAGCCGCGCCGTCGAGGATACCAAACGAACCGGGCTCGGAGCCTAGTTCAGGATCTGGCGGGCCTGGCGGATCGACACGTCGGGGTCAGCGGCGTCGTAGGGGGTGAAGTCCCACGTCACGGCGTCGAGCCCCGCGGGGGTCGTCGCCGCCTCGATCGCCGCCTCGATCCCGTAGTAGTAGGTCAGGACCGCGTCGACCCAGCCCAGGGCCTGGAGGATGTAGTTCACGCGGTTCGTGAGTCCGGCGGCGCGAGCCTCGGACAGGAGGACGGAGAGGGTCTGCTGCTGGTGGGGCGCGTAGTGCGAGTGAATGAACTCGCGGCAGGCGACCTCCCACTCGGCCTTCTTGGCAGCGATCAGCATGGGCATGCGGAGCGCGTCGACCGCGGCGCGCTCGCCGGCGTCCATGGCCAGCACGTCGTTGCCCTGGATCTTCCAGTAGTAGTCCGGCACGCCCTCGACCGCGGAGAGGTCGGGGTTGTGGATCCACTCGACCGGCGAGTAGTCGGGCGTGTTGACGCTGGTGAGCAGCATGAGGCTCGTGCGGTGGAGGACGGTGGCCATGGTGGCTCCGATCTTACCCTGCGCGCAGGGCGGTTCGCATGCGGCCCGAGAACCCGCCCGGGAGGGCGTCGAAGGTGTTGCCGGCGGCCACGACGGCGCCCGTGCGCCCGTTGCCGCTCCCGTCGATCGGCGCCGTGAACGCCGCGCCGGGGACGCCGTTCTCCATGACGTACTGGACCTCCAGGCCCTGGCGGACGTCGTCGTGCCCGCGGCCGAGGGCGATCGTCTCGACCTCGGACGGCGAGAGCACCCGGGAGTAGAGGCGCCAGTCGCTCGCGTAGCCCTGGAAGCCCTGGGTGAAGCCGACCGTGTTGTTCAGGATGTACTGCCCCGTGGTGGCCGCCACGTTGACGACCCCGGTGGGCGGGGTCGTGGCGACGACGGCCTGCTCGACGCCGTCGACGTACATCCGCGGGAGGTTGAGGACGCTGCCCGAGTCGTAGCTGCACGCGAAGTGCGACGTGACGCCGAGGGGGTTGAGCGCCGCCGGTGCCGCGAACGTCGCGCCCGTCGTCCACGGGAAGAACAGCCGCATGGGGATCCCGGTCTGCACCGAGAACGTGATCCCGTTCTTGCGGAAGATCCGGACGTTGTTCGTGCCGGACGTGATCTTGTGCAGCCACACGCAGCAGGTGAACTGCGGGTAGAAGGTCGCGAAGGCCCCCGTCGTGACAGCCTGGTTGTTCGCGGACGTGCGCCAGGCCACTAGACCACCGCGACGGTCAACTGCCAGAGCACCCAGTCGCCGACGAGCGTGTCGCCCGCGGCGGCCGAGGCCCGGCAGAACTCGATCAGGCAGCCCTCGCCGGCCGCGAGGCCGAGGGCGGCCAGGGTCAGCGTCTGGGAGTCGTACTGCCAGAGGGTGCTCGTGGGCACCGCGAGGGTCGTGAGGTCGAGACCAGCCGACCACGCCGGCACGGCGACGTTGTCGGGCGTGCGGCGCGTGTAGACCCTGGGCACGACGCCCTGCGGGGCGCCGGGGGCGGTCTGGGCGCGCCAGGCCATGTCGAAGCGCAGCGACGCCGCGCCGGCCGGCACGAAGAAGGGGATCCCGACGCCCTCGATCGCCGTGTCGTCGAAGCGCCGCACGATCAGGGCCGGGTTGATCGAGTCCACCGCGGCGGCGGCAGCCGCGTTGACGGCCCAGTCGGCGTTGTTCGGGTTCTGGAACTGGTCGCCGGTGAACGTCGTGGCGTTGCCGGCCGGGCCCGCGGGGCCGGGGATCGCCGGAACCGAAACCGAGAGGATCGGGGGCATGGCCCTATCCTACTCGGTGAATCGCCGTCGCCGCTCCGACTACGGCGGCGTCGCCACAGGCTCCCACAACTGGTAGTACACCACGACGCCGGCGTCGGCCGCCCCGGCCGAGGACGCGATCGTGAAGCTCGCGCCGACCGCGCGCGCCGACTGGTAGATCGTCCCCGTGGGCGCGGGCCCGGTGTCTTGCACCGTGAGCAGGAACTTCGTCGTGGCCGAGACCCTCGTGTTCGCGACGACGACGTTGCCGCCGGCGCCGATCGTGGCCACGCCGGCGAAGCTGTTCGCCGTCTCGCGCCCGTGGAGGATCGCCTCGCTGTCGACGAGGAACGCCTGGCGGTGGCCGTTGATCGGCCCCGCCAGCGGCGTGAGGCGGACCTCAAAGTCCGTGGCCAGGTAGTTGGCGCCGACGCCGCCCGTCGGGACGTTGATCCCGAGCCAGCCCGCGAGCGGCACGCTGGCGTTGTCGGCCGGCACGCCGATCGCCGTGGCCCGCCACAGCACGTCGCCCGCGCTGCACGACACGAGGTCGCCGACGTTCGTCCCGCGGCTCTTGAACCCGGTGATCCCCGGCACGCCGGCGTTGTTGCCGAACTGGTTCATGCGGCAGGAGCCGCGGTTGGCCGTCGTGGACGAGAACTGGAGCCCGGCGTTCGACAGGAACGAGGCGCTCTGGTTGAAGAACGCCTGGAAGGTGCTGGTCGTGCCCGTCGCGGTGCCGAAGCGCACGGCGGAGGCGTTCGTCGTGCCGATCTGGAGGACGGTCGCGGCGACCGCGGCGTCGAGCGCGTGCGTCGCGGCGATCAGGACGTCGCGCGTGAGCGCGACGTTGCCGGCGACGAGGACGGCGTCGAGGTCGGGCGTGGCCGGGGGCGGGCCGCCCCCAGACGGGGCGCTGAACGAGAGGATCGGGGGCATGGTCCTATCCTATCCGGCGACCGACCTACTCTGTGGCCGACCTACTCGTAGTCCCTCTCGACCGCCAGACCCTCGGAGACGAGGACGTCCCCGACGGAGCGCCAGCCGTTGTCGCCCGCCACGAGCACCACCGCGAGCCAGCGCCCGAACTTCTCGGTGCTGCCGGCAGCCTTGATCGAGCGCAGCCGCACGAGCTTGCCGTTCGGCAAGAGCGCCATGAGCCGCGCCTTCGCCGCGAGGCCCGCCACGCGCTCGGCCGTGCGGTTGGTCTCGGGCGCGTTGATCCCCTTGAGGGCGGCGTTGAGGAGCCGCACGCGGACGCGGCGGTAGACCTCGAAACCGAGGTCGATCGTGAGGTCGACGGTGTCCCCGTCGACGACCTTGATCACGAGCCCCTCGCGCCACAGGGTCAGGAAGGGGGTGCAGGCCTCGTCGGAGACCTCGGACAAGGGCGCGGGATCGCTCACGGGGCCTCCTGGCGGACCTTCAACTGCCCGAGCGTCAGCATGACGCTCGTGGACGAGATCGTCGTGTCCCCGACGTGCTTGGCCGGGGGCTCGGTCAGGGCCGTGGCCAGGACGGCCTCCAGCACCTCTGCCGGGGTGCCGGAGAAGCCCGAGCGCGCGAGCGCCTTCACGCAGCGCGCCCAGACCTTGTCGTCGACCTCGACCGTGAACTTCATCAGGCCGAGAACGTCGGGGCGATCAAGGGCAGCGGCAGCGCCGTGATCACCGCGATCCCGGCCACGGGGAACGACGCCGGCAGCGCCGCGTAGGCGAACGCGACCGACCAGCCGTAGCCGAGCGTCGTGCCGAGCGTCGCGGCGTAGCCGAGGATCGGCCACGCCGCCGCGAGGCTCTGGACGCGGCAGGTGACGGACACGTCGTTGACGATCGCCAGCCAGTAGAGGGCGTCGCGGTCGAGCACGATCGGCGTCCCGAACGTGAACGTCTTGAGCCCGGCCGCCGCCGTCGAGATCGACGCGCTCCCGGCGAGCAGCGTGCCGGGGCGGAGATCGGTCGTGGACGTGTTCGTGTAGATACCGAGCCGCAAGTTGCCGGCGACGCCGGTCGTAACCGCGGCGTTGATCGTCGCGATCGTCCCGCCCCGAGGCGACGTGAACGGGATCGCGCGCAGGACGTTGGCCGTGTGCGCGGACGTCGCCGGCGCCGTGCCGGCCACCGTGCCGCTGTAGAGGCGCGAGATACCGCCCGCGCCGGAGGTGTGCCGGAAGAACTCGGTCTCGCGCCCGAGGGCCGTCAGGAGCGATCCGTTGATCGGCGGGAGGATCCCGTCGGGGTTGAGCGTGACGGTCGCGCCGGGCCCGCTCGGGGTGCTCGGGAGGACGGCCATGGCTACTCCGCCGCCGCGCAGTAGAGCGCGGCGCTCTGGGGCTGCGTGGTCGCGCCCGCCGTGGCCGGCAGCGTGAAGACGCCGGGGTTCTCCTCGCGACGGTTGACCGAGTTGGCCCGGAACACGTCGGAGATCAGGAAGCTCATGGCGGCGTTGTTGGCCTGGATCGCGAGCCAGTACCAGCCGGTCGTCGGGACCGAGTAGGAAGCGGACAAGGCCACGCTCCGCACGCCGGTGAAGGCCGCCGGCGGGGTGTCCGCCGCGGTGTTGGCCACGCGGTTGTTCGGCGTGCCGGAGTCGCTCGTCGGCGTGGCCTGGTCGTAGATCCCGAACTGGATCTGCCGCACGCCGTCGGCGCCGGCGGTGACGAACGTCCGCATGGTCGCGATCGTTCGCCCGGCGAAGAGCCACACGCGGGTGTACTGGACCTCGTTGGCCGCCTGGGGTGAGCCGCTGCTCCGGTACTCGGTGTTGAACTGCCCGAAGCTGTAGACGTTCGCGTCGTCGAGGCGCAGGCTGACGACCTGGGCGGTCGTGGCGCCGTTCAGCGCCCCGTCGACCTGAAGGTCGCCGGGGACGTAGCCCGTGTCGCCCGTCCCAAGCTGCTGGGTCGCACCACGCGAGGGTGACGCGCGGAGGATCCGCTCCAAGGCCATGGCACCGCCCCTTGCCGACCAGGCCGGCCACGCCGACCGGATCCGATCTTACTACAGGAGCACGCCGTAGACGTAGGCCACCACGTTGAAGGTCGTGGCCAGGGCCGGGGTCGGGATCCCGAGGACGAGGGCCGTGCCGGCCGGCAGCACCGGGGCGTTGCCCACGACGTCGAAGTTCCAGACGCGGTTCGCGGCCATGCCCGAGACGGTCTGCTGGAAGACGACGTCGCCGGCCTCGGAGGTCACGTTCACGACGGGGTCAGCCGTCAAGCCGACGACGTTCGTGGCTCGCACGACGACCGAGAGCAGCATGAGGCTGCGCCCGGTCGGCACCGTGAACAGCCCCCGGGCCGAGAGCAGGGGGGCCGTGTAGGACGAGGCGGCGATCGAGAACGTCGCCGTGGTCGCGAGCGGGAAGCCCGCGTCGTAGAGGCCGCGCTTCATGGCGGCGGCCGACGGACCGTCCTTCACCAGGGCCGGGGAGAGCGTCGGCGCCGGCGTCTGAACGAAGTCGCACAACTCGTCGGAGATTGCCGAGAGGCGACTCCCGCGAATGAAGTCCGCCGTCTCGTCGGAGATCGCCGAGAGGCGGTTGCCGCGAATGAAGTCCGAGGTCTCGTCCGACAGCGCGGAGAGCTTGGCCATGGGCTACTCCTGATCTTCCGTGGTCGTCGGTCGTCTTTGGCCGTCGACTACGTATAGACCTCGGCCACGAGCTTGCGCCGCTGACCCGGCGCAAAACCGGCCGCCTGGAGGTTGACCGTGACCTGAAAGGTCGTCGTGCCGTTGTCGGCCGCGTCGAGGCCCGTGATCGAGTTGCCCGAGATCGACCCGGCCGACGGGTTGCTCAGGCCGACCGGCGTGATTGCGAACTCGTCCAGCGCCGTCCCGACCCAGAAGCGCACGTTCACGGAGTCGACCGAGGGGTTGGGGCTGTAGAGCTTGAACGACCACCGCTCGCCGCCGGACGTCGGCGTGCGCGCGGTCATCTCGATCTTCCGCTCGCCCGTGTTCTGGAAGCTCGACCCCTGCGAGCGCATGTCGCCGGCAGTGCGGTCGAAGACGCTGCCGCCGGTCGAGTCGACCGTCATGGCCGAGCCGCCGCCGTTCCAGAGGTAGAGCGTCCGCGAACCGGCGGTCGAGGCGTTGGGCGTGTACCAGACGTAGCGGGTCGGGTAGACTCCGGGGGTCAACTCCTGATCGGCCCACGGCTGAAGGCTCGTGTTGGCACTCGACACCCCCGACTGAATCGCCAGCGGCACGGGCGTGTTGTCGAGCGTCCACGAGGAGAGATTCGACCCGGCGCTCTTGTGCGCGCGCCAGCCCTGGCTCGTCCCGTGCCACCAGAAGACCCAGAGATCGTTTCCGTCCGGCATGAACATGCCGAAGCCGCCCGAGGGCCCGACGCCGCTCGCGATCGTCGCCAGGTTGACCCATGAGCCACCGGTGAACTCGGCGACGCGCCGCAGGTTGCCTCCGGCCGAGTCGCTGAAGACGGCCAGCAGTCGATCGTTGAACACGCCGAGGCCGATAGACTGGCAGTTGCCGCCGTTGATGGCGTTGGTGGCCCAGGTGTTGGTCCCCGGCGTGAAGGTCGACGTGCTGGCGGCGTTGCCAGCGCACCAGATCCCGCCGCGCCACACGACGACGCTGTTGAGGAGCGCACTCACCGATCCGCCGAACGGCCCGCTCCACGTCGCGCCGTACGTCGTGCTGGTATAGGCGTAGGCGTAGAAGAACGGGAAGCCGTTCTCCACGATCAGCGCGGTGAGATAGAGCGTCCCGTTGACGTAGACCGGAACGGGCCCAGTGAGGCGCGAGGCCCAGACCCCAATACCGCCGGTGAGGACGTTCGCATACGTCGCTCCACCGTCGGTGGTGCGCCAGATACCGACCGCGCCGGAGGGGGCCAAGCCGACGACCACGAACGTGTGATAGCCCTGCCCTGCGTCCCCACGGAAGCACCCGGCCCCGTAAGACATGAGCCCGTCAGCGTTGAAGAGCGCCTGGCAGGCGAAGGTGCCGGCTCCGACGTTGGCCGGCGACGCCCCCGAGTAGCGCAGGACGCGCGACGGGTTCGTGTTGCCAAGCTGGGCCAGCATGGGACTGGGCATGGGCTAGCTCTCCGGCAGCGTCGTCACGGTGGTAATCAGGAACGATCCATGAAGCTCGGGGATCTGGACGACGTCCCCGGCGACGATCTCGCTCGCCGGCTTCTGCGTCCCATTGACGTAGAGCAGCCGGTTCTCCGCGTCCTCCAGGCCCGCCATGCCGTCGGCCCACTCCAGCTTGATCTTCACGGCGTCACCAACGTCCCGTAGAGGTAGACCGTCGCGATCAGCGACGTGCCCGTGGCCGGCGTGTCGACCTCCAGGCGCAGGAGGTCGGCGGCGACACCGACACGCGCCTGGGCCACGAGGGGCAGCGCCCAGTAGAGGCTCGTGCTCGTCAGGCCCGTGAGCGCGATCGGGAAGACCACGTCGTCGTAGGTGCCGTTGATCCCGACGCTCACGGTGGGCGCCGTGGCCACGGCGACCGCCGCGCTCGGCTTGACGAGGATCCGCTGCCACAGGGCGACGAGGCCCGTCGGCACCGTGTAGAGCGTCGTCACCGCGGCGGTCTTGAGGTCGACGCCTGTGATCTCCGCGAGGAGGTGTGGGATCGACGTGTCGCGCCTTGGATAGGCGCGGTTCGCGACCTGCGTGAGAGGGACGGCCATGGCTACGCCGCCTGCTTGAAGTCAGCGTTGATCATGGCGTCGCGTCGCCCCAGATATACACGTCGCCGGTCGCGGCGACCCCCTGCGGCGTCGTGAGCGAGAAGTACCACGGGGTGCCCGCGGGGAGCGTGAACACGTCGGTGCCCGTCGAGGCGTCGAGCGTCAGGTCGAGGAACTTGTTGCTGGCCGTCAAGGCGGCGTAAGTCTGCGCCGCCGGAACGATCGCCGTTCCGGTCTTGCCGGCACCGGTGTAGATGCCGCCGGCCGCCGTCGTGAGGGACACCGTCGCGTTGGCCGCGACGACGCGGCGGACGATGAACCGGCTCGCGTTCAGATAGAGCGGCTGGTCGGCCGTCGAGTTGAAGTCGACGTTGCGGAAGACGAACAGGCTTGGGTCGCTGTCGAAGACCCGAATGCCCAAGACCCCGGCCTGAATGACCGTCCACACCCCGGTGTAGGACGTCGCCTTCCAGTTCGTGCCGTCAGCGACCAACTCGACGAAGGATCCGACCCCAAGCGACGAGGCCAGCGTCCCATTGGCGGGAGTGACGTAGCCGCCCAAGCGGATCGTCGCACCGGAGACCGCGACGGCGCTCGACCCGCCGACGTGGTCGGAGTAGATCCGCACCCGGAAGCCGTTCGTCGGCGACGGGAGCGTGAAGGTCACGGGCGAGGCCCCGGCCCCCGTCGTGACGAACGTCTTGCCGTTGTCCGTGGCCCCGATCACCACGCTCGTCGTCTGCACGACGACCGCAGGGGTCGCCAGCGCCAGGACCACCTCGTTGTTGGGGACGCTGTCGCTCGTCGAGGTCAGCACGCCGCCCACGTCCCCGACGACGTTCAGACGAGGACGCGGTCCGACGGACGCTCCGCTGTTCGCACGAAGGAGGAGGGGGGCCCCGCCGCCCCCCAGGGTGTCCCCGGCGCCGGCCAGCTTGGTCTGGCCGGTGACGCTGTCGACACCGAGGGGGACGATCGTGGCCATGGTCTACTCCGCCGCCGCTCGGGCCGCTACTCGTTGAAGGGCTGGAGGAAGAAGGAGGTCGAGCCGTCCTCGGCCTCCTCGGGGCGCATCGAGTACTTCTCGGGGAACTTGTACCGCTCCTTGAGGGCCTGGCTGTCCTGATCCTCGACCATGGCCTGGAGCGTGGCGATCTCGGCCGCCTGCCGGGCCACGACGGCCTGGAGGTCCGCGAGCGCCTTGCTGCGCGACGCCATGATCTGGCGGGCCTGCATGAGCTTCGCGGCGAGGATCTCCTCGCCGTTGAGCTTCCTCTTCGTGTTCGACGGGGCGGGGGCCGCCCCGTTCTTGCCGTTCTTGTCCATGTCTGCCTCCTTCAAGGGCGCCGGATCCTACCATGGACAAGGCCCAGGGGCCGCCGGTCGGCCCCTGGGCGCGTTCAGGCCTACTACAGGACGATCTTGCCGCCCCACTGGATCTGGATCTGGGCGACGAGGTTGGCGCCGCCGTCGTAGGGGCTGCCGCCACCGATCGGGGTGAGCGACTTCACGAAGCCGACGCTCTGGATCACGTTGCCCGTCGTGAAGGCCGACACGTCGTCGGTGACCGAGCCCGCCGTGAGCGACAGGAACACCTCGTCGCCGGGGGTCAGGGTCAGGCCCGCGACGAAGCGCGCGTCGGCGCGGCCCTCGACGGCGATCTGGCCCGACGCGGCGGACGCGATCCCCGCCGCCGGCTGGACGAACCCGATCGGGCGGGCCAGGGCGTTGTCGGCCGTGGCGACCGCGAGGTCGACGCTGTCCGTGGCCGAGATGTAGGTGACCTGGCCGAGCGTGATCGTGCCGGCGTTGGCGTTCGTGTAGGCGACCTCGACCGAGTCGGTCGAGGCGGTGGCCGTGGCCAGGGCGTTGAGGGCCCCGACGATCGAGGTGACGCCAGAGAAGACCGTGCCGGAGAGGGTCGTGTTGCCGGCGTCGTTGTAGGTCAGCGTCGCGCCGCGGGCGCCGAGGGTCAGGTCGCTCGCCGCACCGGCCGTGAGGCTGGCGGTCGTCGTGGCCCCGATCGTGGTCGACGTGGTCGACGTGATCGAGACCGCCGTGCCGGCGGTGATCGAGACGTTGCTGGCCAGGGCCTGGATCAGGATCGTGTTCGTCGTCGCCGTCGCGGTGATCCCCGACGAGGCCGTGAGCAGGACGTTCGCCGTGGTGGACGTGATGTTCGTGGTCAGCGCGCCGGAGAGGGTCGCGCTGCCGGCCGTGGCCGTCAGGTCGGCGTTGCCGGTCGTCGCCGTGGCGCTGACGCCCGTGCCGCCCGTGATCGAGGTCGTGGTGCCGCTGGTGATCGAGACGAGCCCGGCGGTCGCGGACACGCCGGCCGCGCCGGCCGTGGCCGTGATCGTGGCGTTGCCCGTCGTCGCCGTGGCGCTGAAGCCCGTCGCGCCCGTGGCGAGCACCTGGCCCGCGGCCGAGGACACCGTCGTGTTGCCGGAGACGCTCGTGCAGGTCAGGCCCGCCGAGCCGCTGACCGTGTTCGTCGTGATCGTGACGGTCGTGCCGACGACGACCTGGGTGCCGACGTAGATCGTGTCGGGGCGGTCCGCAACGGTCGTCGTGCCGATGTTGTTCGGCGTGCCGGCGAGGTTGATCAGGTCGCCGTTGCTGTCGACGGCCCAGGCCGCGGTGCCGTTCGTCGTGAGGGTGATCGAGTTGGCGCCCGTGGCGACGAGGGCCAGGGCGGCGGCCGTGGCCTGCACCGTCAGCCCCGCGTCGGCCACGATGTTCGTGCCGCCGACCAGCAGGTTGTTGACCTTCCAGTTGGCGAAGGACGTGACCGACGCCGGGTTCGTCGAGGCGTCGCCGAAGCCGACCTCGCCGCGGTTCGCCGTGTCGTTCCACATGCACAGGAAGTCGTTGCCGGCGCCGTTCGCCTGGCTGACGGCGAAGCCGCCCGAGATGTTGCCGCCGCCGCCGACGGCCGACGTGATGAACCGGTCGGCCACGTCGAGCGTGGTCGAGTTGATCGTCGTCGTCGTGCCGTTGACCGTGAGGTTCTGCGTCACGGTGAGCGATCCGCCGACGATCGTCGAGGAGTTCAGGCCGCCGACGTTCAGCGTGTCGCCGGCGCCCATGCCCGTGCCGACGTTGACCGCGGTGAGCGCCGCGCCGGTGAACAGGTTGCCGGTCGTCAGGCCGGTGCCCGTGCCGAGGTTGACGGTCGTGGCCGCCGCGTCCGCCCACAGGGAGCGGGTCGCGACGGTGCCCTCGATCTGGGCGAGGACGGCCTGGTCGGTCGTCTCGTTGATCGTGCGGAAGTAGCTGGTACCCGCGACGCGGGTGAAGACGCTGACCTGAGCCATGGATCGCTCCTGTGAGTGGTGGCGCCGCTAGGCGCGGTGTGTGGTTTTGGCCGACGCCTAGACGCGCGGCCGAATGATCTCGTCGGGCAGGACGACGTTCACCGGGCAGAACACCGTGACCTCGTTCAAGGTCGCGGCGGGAGCGTAGCGGTTCGGCACGCCGAGCCACGCCTCCTGCGTGATCGGGGCGACGAGCGCCACCTTCCACGAGCGGTTGTCCGAGTAGGCCGTCACGGTGCCGGCGCGCCAGGGGCGCGTCTCCGCCGGACGAACGTCGACGAGAGAGCCGACGGGGAAGGGGTTCACGAAGGCGGGCATGCCGATCCCCCTACAGGACGATCAGGGTCTGGGAGAGGTCGACGGACAGGTCGGTCGCCGAGGCGGCGATCCCCACGACCTGCACGACGTTGCCGGGAGCCGACGGGTAGGCCGGGTTGACCGTGTCGGTCTCGGCGACGATCGAGCCGGCGGTCGTGCCGAGGATGTACGCGGCGCCGGGCGTCAGGCCGACGAACCCGGTCAGGGTGCCGATCAGGACGACCTGGGCCTGGCCCACGACGGGCGTGTCCACGGCGAGCACGAGCCCCACGACGCGGCCCGTGGAGTAGGCCGAGGCCGAGGCGCGCTGCACGTTGCCGGCGCCGTCCTGATAGACGGCGTCGCCGACGGACAGCAGGCCCGAGTAGGGGCGCGTGACCACGGTCGAGCCCGCAGCGGCGCCGGAGATCAGCACCCAGTCGAGGTTCGTGATCCCGCCCTGAAGCTGCCAGGTCTCCTGCGTGGCCTGGACGTAGGCGGTCATGCCCTCGGCGCGCAGCCCGGCCGGGATCGCGTCGCGCGACACGATCGTGTCGAGGAGCTTCGGGGCGCCGACGATGCACGAGGTCCGCATCGACGGGAACGACCCGAAGGGCGGGGTGGACAGCGGCGCGACCGCCGCGGGGACCGCGACGTCGCCGAGGCCGCTGTCGTAGTACGGAGGCCCGTCGAGGTTCGCCATGGCTAGCTCACCACCGTCAGGACGCTGACCGCGGTCAGGAGGTTGACCGTGCGCCACACGCGGTAGTTCTGCGTCGGAGCGCCGGCCGTGTTCGCCGTGATCGAGATCGGGCTGCCGGCCATCTCGACCCACCCGCCGGGGAACGGGGGCGGCGTCTGGAACGACAGCGGCGTCGCGTTGCCGAACGAGGCCGGCCAGGCGTAGTAGACGTACTGCGCCGTGGGCGAGGTCGTGAACGATCGCGGGTAGCTCGACGCGAGGGCCGAGCCGGCCAAGGCCTCGATCTGGGCCTCGGTGAGCGTCGCCAGCGCCGACACGCCGAAGAAGACGCGCGGGAGCCAGGTGTAGACGACGTTGCTCACGGCGGGCGGCCCGCCGTCGTTCGCCGTGAGCGTGAACGTGACCGTCTGGCCGTTGCCGTTCTTCTGGTAGGTGAACGGGCGCGTGATCGGGTTCGGGACGGCGAGGACGTTCTGCGGCGGGTTGCCCTCGGTGTCCGAGATCGACGCCGCGACCGGCACGCCCGAGTAGGAGGCGTTGAAGGTCGGGTTGATCAACTGCGCGCCGATCTCCAGCGGCGTGGCCGGGATCCCGGTCAGCGTGCAGGAGAAGCTCGGAGGCGCGCCGCCGCCCAGCACGCCGGAGATCCGCAGGATCGGGGGCATGGGCGCTCCTACCGCTCGATCGAGTGGATCAGCCGGCAGACCACGCGGCACGAACCGGCGCCGCCCGTGGTGAAGTTGATCGTCAAGTCCTCCTTGTTGGGCGCGAGGCTCACCGCGTCGGCGAACGTGACGTCGCTGCCGGCCGGCACGAGCACGTCGATCTCCAGCCAGTCGAACTCGACGTTGCCGGCGGGGATCCCCGAGCCGTTCGGCGCGGGGAGGTTGCGCGCGAAGGGGATCTTGAACGTGTTGTTGCCCGGCACGGGGATCCCCGTGGCCTCGGCGTAGAGCGCCGAGTAGCCGCCGGGCGCGTCGGGGTCAGCCCGAAGCTGAAGGTCGGGGAACGCCATGGGACTCCTTCGGCTCCAGTGAGCAGACTACCAAACGATCGGGGCGCGGAGACTAGATCGCGGCCAAGAGCGCCGGGAGGACGTAGCGCGCGGTGATCGAGCCGATCTCCTTCAGGATCTGGAGCGTCTTCGCCAGCGCCGCCTCTCGATCCCTGGCGCGCTTGACCATGTCGGCCGTGCTCGTGGCGGACGCCGCCAGAAGCTCGTCCAGCGTGGCCGAGTCGCGCAGGTAGATCCGCGCCGCGTCGTCGATCCGCCCCGTCGCGATCCTCGCGAGCAGGACCACGAGGCCGTGCTCGCCGAGGTGCAGGAGGTCGGCCTTGCGGCGAGCGAGGGTGTCGAGCGCCTGGACCGCCGCGTCCCGCGACGCCTTGAGCATGGGATCGTTCCCGAGGGCGGCGTCCTCCGGCAGGCCGGCCTTGGCCTTGGCCATGAGGTCGTCGAACCACCCCGGCGCCTTGTCGCGCCAGAACTCGGGCCCCTTCTCGGCGGCCTTCTTCGCGAGGTCGTCGATCAGGCTCACGGGCTCTGGCCCTGGGGCTGGCCCTCGTCGGCGCCGTTGGCGATCTCGTCCAGGGCGGCCCACGCCGTGGCCGAAGCGCGCACCATGCTCGTGAGGCCGGCCGTGTCGACGGCCCCCTCGTCGATCAGGCGCAGGTAGCCCTGGTGGACCGCGTTCTCGATCGCGGCCTTGTCCTTGATCTCGGGCGGGCAGCACGCCGACAGGACGGCGGCGACCACCAGGGCGAGGACGAGGCGCGTCGTGACGGTCGAGGAGCTACGCACCGGACACCCCCTTCTTCGGGATCTTGAAGCCCTTGGTGACCGGCGACGAGGCGTGCGCGGCGCGCAGGTCCGCGAGGCTCTGCCGGTTGGCCGCGCACGCGGCCTTGTTCTGCTGGACGACGGCCCGGATCTTGTCGAGGGTCAACTCGGCACTGTCGTCGAGGTTGACCTCCTTGCCGTCCACGACCACGCGCGGCGACGGTCGCGGCGTCGTCGGCGAGAGCCGCGTCTCGCGGATCTGCTTGAGGATCGCCGTGCGCTCGGCGTCCCCGTCGGAGTCGGCAGGGCTGATGGCGGCGGGCGGCGGGTCGGGCGGGAAGGCGAGCGGGCTCACGGACCCTCCTGAGTGATGCTGCCCATGAGGCGGTGCAGCGTCTGGGTGCTGTCCTCGATCGCCTCCGTGCTGGCGGCGATCTGGGTCATGACCTCGCGCATGACGTCGGTCTGCTCCTTCTTGAGCCTCTCGACGTCCTGACGCCGCTCGGCCTGCTCCTTCTGGAGGAGGTCCGTGACGGCCTTGAGGTCGGCCCTGTGGGTGTTCTGCGTGGCCAGCAGGCGCTCCTCCGCGAGGCGCGCGTGCTCGTCCAGCCGCACCCAGAGGTAGTGGATCACCTTGCCCATGGTCGCGCCGGCGGCGCTGCCGGCCGCGAGCACGGAGTAGAAGACCCACGCGGGGACGTGGTCGGTGGGGATCTTCATCGGGTCGGTGTCGGCCGAAGCCGTGCCGGCGAGGACGAGGACGATCCCTGCGACGAACGCCGCGCGAGCGAGCACGTCCACGAGGCCCAGGATCGGTCGCAGGATCATGGCGCCCCTAGGTCTTGATGATCTTGTTGAGGGCCACGAACGGGTGCATGGTGTTGTGGCCGGTGCCGGAGCCGGTGCTGCCGACCGTGATCCCGGTCGAGGCGGCCGAGATCGCGCCGCTGAAGGTGCCGGGCAGCAAGAGCAGGTCGTTGTCGAGGCCGGAGGACGCGCCCGCCTCGTTGCCGAGGCTGTAGGCGTGGCTGTGGCCCGGGTCGGTGACGGGGTGGCCGTGAGCGGCAAGCTCGCCGGTCACCAGGGCGTGGTTCTCCTCGCCGCCCGTGGCGCCGAGCGCCCGCGGCGTGAGGCCGGGGCCCGTGCCGACGCCGACCGTCGAGCGCCCGCGCCCGTCGGGCACGCCGAAGGTCGTGATCCCGTCGCCGCCGTAGGTCGCGCCGAGAAGCGCGCCGAGCGCCGGGTAGGTCGCGATCGGGTAGACCGTGCCGTCCGCCAGGAGGTAGCCGCTCGGCGCCGAGGCGCCGGCGAAGTCGAGCACCGTGCCGGTCGGGACCACCGAACCTCCCCCGCCGCCCCCGCCGCTGCCACCCCCGCCGCTCGCCGAGGGGCGAGCCACGATCGAGTAGGCGAGCGTCGTCGGCGCGCCGCTGTTGACGAAGACGATCTTGAGGAACGGCGCGACGAGGTCGATCGTCGCCGTGTAGACGACCTGGGGGGCCTGCGTCGTGTCGATCGCGAGGGTCGTGACGTAGTCGTCCGTCACGCCGTCGATCGACTGGACAAGCTGCGCCGTCGCCGCCGCGCCGCCCGGGGCCATGTGGAACAGCGCCGTGATCGTGCCGTAGTTCGACACGTCGTAGGGGCCGTTGTTGGGAGCGATCGAGGCGCCCGCGCCGAACGCGGCGGCGGGCTGCCGCGCGAGCACGACCGTGCGCTGACCGACGATCACGGACTCAGGCATGGCGATCCTCCACGATCACGCGCACGAGGTCGGCCCGCAAGGCGGGCAGGGCCCAGGCGGCGGACAGACCATGCTCGGCGGGCACGCCGGGGCGCAGAACGCGCCCGAGTCGGTGAAGCGCCCGTTGGTGTCGAGCCCGTTGGTGAGCAGCAGGCTGCGCTCGTTGTCGTCCTGCTGGAGCACCGGGAAGAGCCACCCGTAGAGCTTGACCTCGACGAGGTAGCCCGAGTTCACGTTCAGGTTGCGGACCTGCACCGAGACCGTCGTGTTCGCCATGGGCACGGCGAACGTGTCGAGGAGGTCGTCGGCGCTCGCGCGCGGCCACAGGCCGTCGGAGCCGGTGCCGGCCGGCAGGCCGGCGACGAGCGGCAACGTGCCCACCACGAGCCGCCAGCGCAGCGCGTCCTTCTGCGCGAGGGGCGCGCCGAGGCCGACCTTCGTGATCACGAGGCGGTAGCCGTTGGGGATCGTGTACGAGTAGACGTCCGCGAACACGGAGGTGCTCGCGAGCGCGATCAGCGGCAGCGGGCCCGAGAAGGGCGCCTCGGCCGCCGCGAGGGCCACGGCCGCCGCGAGCGGACCCGCCAGGGGCGGGCTGCCCGGGGGCTGCACGACCACGCGGCGCTCGGCCGGGAAGGGCAGGGCCCGGTAGGGCGGGGCGTGGATCGGCGTCTCGGTCGTGTTGACCAGCAGGCCGCGGGCCGCGTCGCCGACGACGTGGTTGACCGCGCCCTGGGCCGCCAGCGCCTGGGGCGACGGCGGCGGCGGGTAGACGACCTGGCCCCCCGGCATGGGCGCCAGCCCGTAGGGCGGCGGCCACGTCGGCTGGACCCAGTTGCGCTCGATCGGGAAGCCGGCCATGGGCGGGGTTGCCTCGGGGTCAGGGGGTGGTCAGGGACGCCAGGATCGACGGGCCGACGGGGCCCAGGATCGCTCCCGGGCTACGTCCCGGGGAGCCGCCCGTAGGCGATGTCGCCCCCGCGCCACCCGACAGGGCCACCGAACTCGCCCGCGGGGCTCCGGTAGGGCGTGGCCATGCCGGCCGCGGGCACGGGGCCCGTCGGGGCCGCCATGACCGGCGCGGGCGACATGACCGACGAGGGCGCGGCCCCCGGCGCGCACGGCAGCCAGTTGGGCGGCGCCGGCATCGGCATGTAGGGCTGCTGGAGCAGCCGCATGCGCTCGGGGTCGGGCATGCTCGGGCAGTCCCCGTAGTAGATCAACTGGCCGTGGAAGGCCATGCGGAGGGTCTGCGGCACGCCGGCGCTGTTGGTGACCTCGACGATCACCTGGGTCGCGCGCTTGAAGAGGTGCGTGAACGTCCAGGCGAACGGGAACGCGGTCGAGCGCACGACGCCGCCGGGGAAGCCCGCCACGGGCACCGTGGGCGACGCCACGAACTGCCGGAGGCTCAGGGCGCGGTCCATGAGGATCTGCCCGGAGGTGCCCTCCAAGATCCGCACGGTGATCGCGTCCTCGGCCGAGACGGTCGAGTCGTCCATGACGAGCCAGCAGAGGAAGTCCGCGCTCGACGGCACCGTCATGGTGAACTGCGCGTTGACCGCGCCGGCGTCGACCGTGACCTCGGCCCCGCGATCGAACGTGAGCCAGTAGGGGTGCGTGCGGCGGGACATGAACGGCGACTGGAGCGCGGCCTTGCCCCCGCAGTTGCCCATGAAGCGCCGGCCGTGGGCGACGATCCGCACGTCGTTCGGCGCGCCGCTCATGTCGGTGACCTGCACCGCGAGCGAGGTCGTCGCCGGGAGGAAGATCGTCTCGTAGAGCCCGAAGGGAAGCTGCGAGGTGCCGAACACCATGTTCGACGAGACCGGCTTGTTCATGTACTGCCGGTTCGTCCAAGTGTCCGTGATCAGGGCGCTGAAGCGCCCCGTGCTCACGCTCATGAGCTTGACGATCTCCATGTCGCCCTGGTTGCCCTGGAGCAGCGGCGGCGTGAGCGAGCACTGCTGGGTGCCGAAGGGCGCGGTGATCCCCGTCGGGTGGGGGACGTTGCTCATGTAGTACGAGTCGACGTCGCCCTTCACCGGGTTCAGGAAGACCGTGCCCGAGCACGGATCCTGAATGAGGGCGGGGATGTCCGCCTGCGGGAAGATCGGGCTCGGCCACACCGAGGCCCGCCCGGGGGTGGCCAGACCCTGCTGGTAGTAGGTGTTGGGGTACTGCGACACGAGGGGCCTCCTGGGGCGCCTAGTTATGGCGCAAGCAGCGGCTGCCCTCCGATCTTAGCAGGCGATCAGGGGACGGAGTCCGTGTCGGCGGCGGGGGCGCCCTTGTGCCCGCCAGCGTTCTGCCAGCGGACCGCCGGGTCGCGCTTGATCCCATGCTTGCACAGGAGGTTGGCGACCTTCTGACCGGTCAACTCGTGGCCCACCCGCTTGGCGATCTCAGGGTTCGACAGCCCCTCCTCGACCAAGGCCTTGATCTGCGGCACGAGCGCCTCAAGCTCCGCGCTGCGGGCGGTCATGAGCCCCTTCCGGACACCGACGCGCAGGCCGCGCGTCTTCATGCCGTTCTGGATCGTGTAAGGCTCGACGCCGATCGCGGCGGCGACCTCCGGGATCGTCTGGCCTGAAGCGATCCGCCGCTCGACCTCCGGCCAGTGCTTCTCTAGATACTGGAAGATCGCGCCCTTGCCTCGACCCGGGCCGAGGACGCCGTGCGTCCTCGCCGCGCTACGAACCTGCTCACTCGACATACCCAAAGCCTCCCCGATCTCTCGATAGGACTCGCGATCCGCCAACCGGCGGCGGATTTCAGGAACGATCCTGTCGACCTCGCAGCGCCTCCGCTGACGCTTCGTGTAGGTTCTGGCCGCCTCGGAGAGGCAGGCCTTCTTGCGAGGACACCTCACTGGGACGATCTCGGCGAACCTGCCAAACGCCTCTCTGTGTCCGACAACGAGCCGAAACGCAGAACGATCCTTGTAGATCGTCGCGTCGACGCCGATTGACGCGAGTAGCGTCTGCGTCGCCCGAAGACCGCTCTCGTTCACAGAGTCGATCGAGACGTAGCGCACGCCCTTCTTTGGCCGGTAGGCGATATGCCCGTCGGCGTCGACGAGCCCTGCTACCCAATGAGCCTTGATGTCGTCCGACGTCGTCACCGTCGCGGGGACCGTCCACCTATGCGCCCCGAACAACGCCAGCGCGCGTAGGTCGTCCACGAGGGCCTTGCTGTAGACGAAGGCGGTCCAGCAGTTCTTGACCTTCTTGACCCGCCCCGTCAGGCCGTAAACGACCTCGACGCACCTCAACGCTTCGCGGGCGAGCGGCTCGTCCAGCCCGGCGGCAATGACCACGGCATAGGTCCGAAGAGAGGGGCGGAACGAGACGTGGCCGTCGCCTGCGATCAGGCCGAGGAGCCATGCCTTGTCGACCGACATCGTCTGAGAGTTGATCTTCTTCAGGTTCATGCCGCGAGCGTAGCACGCTTCGGGGCAGGATCAACCGACAAGTATGATAGTGTCTTATACGTCTCCTGCGTCTTCGGTGGGGTCTTGTTGCGGACGGTGCAGACGGCCGAAAACGAAAACGCCCCTCGACGGGCGAGGGGCGTTTTCGTTCGTCTTACGTTCGGACGTCCGTCCGACGTAAGTCCTTGCTACGCCGAGAGACCGCGCAGCAGGACACCGTCCAGAACGGCGGTGATATAGAGGTCGACCTGCGGCGCGAAGCCGCCCTGCGGGACGAACACCGGGACGTTGAACGCCTCCAGGGCGTTCAACTCGACCGGCCGCCCCATGATCGTCACGTCCTTGCCCTCGCGCTTCGACGGGATCCCCGACGGGAGCGACGGCATGGTCGTGTTGGTCACGGTCGTGAAGATCGACTGCGGACCAGCGCCCGAGGGCAACTCGTCCAACTGGGTCGTGATCAGGACCGAGGTCTGGAAGGCGAACTGGGCGTAGCCCAACTCGCGCCAGCGGTTCATCTGCTCGGGGACGACCGCGTTCGCCGGCTGGTTGAGGTTGGTGCCGAGCGAGCGGCACTTGAGCCGCCACGAGTACCAGAACAGGTGCGTGGCCTGGGGCAGGCCGCCCGTGCCGGTCCCGCGCAGGTTGGTGTCCCGGCCGAACTGCTTCGGGCCGAGCGCCGGCGCCACGCTGAACGCCGCGAAGTTGTTGAACAGCAGGATCTGCTGCGGCATGGCGGTCGCCGCGAGGTACACGTCGGTGTCGTACACCGACTCCTTGCGCGGACGGCCGGCCACGGTGCCCTGCGAGGGCAGCGGGACAAGCTGGATGCCCTGAGCCATGATCAGTCTCCTCGGGCCGGTAGTTATCCGGCGCCTTCAAGCCGAGGTCGCGGTGGCTCACCGCTTCCCGGGCCGGGGCCCGCTCGGGCCCCTTGGTGAACGATCTCGGACGGCGACATGCCGCACGAGAAGGCGAAGGTCAGGAGTCGCACCTGAGCCGGGATCGTTCACGATCCCGTGGGCCACTCGGCCCTCCCTCGCTCCAGGCGCGCCCCGGAGGGCGCGCCGAAGGCGGACTAGAAGCTCGTCTCCGTGCCCGGCGACCAGTCGACCTGGGCGAACGAGGCCGCCTCGGCCGCGCGGCCGGCGGCCGGCGACACGAAGTCGACGTAGTCGTTCATGCCGCCCGCGAAGTACTGCTCCGGCACCGGGCCCCCCAACTGGAGGTAGTCGCCGACGCCGCTGCCGCCGAAGATCGCCTCACCGGCGACCAACTGCGACGGGCTGACCACGTCGCCCATGCCGCTGACGCCCGGGATCGCCTTGAGCGCCGGGATCCGCGACGAGGCGAGCTTGAGCACGCCCGCGCCGACCACGCCCGCGCCGCCGGCGACCATGCTGGCGACGATGTCGTTGCCGAGCTTCAGGCGGCGCGCCGCCATGGTCCCGAGCCCGATCGCGGCGATCGAGAGCAGGATCGACTTGAGCGGCGTGTCCGCGCGCAGGTACTGCCCGACGACCGGGATCCGGCTGAAGAGCCCCGGGGCCTGCCGGGCGACGGCCATGCCCGCGAGCGCGCCGACGGCGATCCGCGAGTACTTCATGGCGCCCTGGCGCGAGAGCAGCGAGCGGATCCCGCTGCGGACGCCCGCGAGCGAGATCGGGTTCCGGCGCCGACGGCGCGGGTTCAGGCGGCTGCCGCGGGCCAGGCCGCGCTCGGCCATGCGCCGCTTGACGCGCTTGCTGAACCGCCCGCCCTTGCCGACCATGGGCCGGTAGGGGTTCTTCCGGCGACGACGGCGGGGGTTCATCATGTAGCCCCCGCGCTTGCCCCTGCGGGCGGCCTTGCGCTTCACGAGGTTCTCCTTCACGCGCTTGCTGAACTTGCCCGACGACCCGACGTAGGGGCGGTAGGCCTTGCGCGAACGACGGGCGCCACGGCGACCGCCACGGCGGCCGGCCTTCTTCTTCGCGCGCTTCGGGGCGCGGCGCGAGGCCTTCTTCTTCTTGCGCTTCGGGGCGGCGCGGCGCGAGGCCTTCTTCTTCTTGCGCTTCGGCGCGGAGGCCGACCCGCCGCGCATGAGGATCCCCATGGCCTTCTGGTAGGAGATCCCCTCCGCCGCCGCCTTGCGCTTCGCCTTGGCGGCCAGGGCCTTCGTCATCTTCGGGTTGCGCCCGCGGCGCCGACGCTTCGCCATCTTCCCACTCCTGTTGCGGCGCACGATCCGGCCGCCCGGGTTACTGAGAGCGAACAGGGTCAGGCTCATGTTCCTGTTCTTCCTGCTGGCCCTCTCGGGCCTCCGACGTCCGCCACCATGGCGGCCTCTTGAGACCCTACCAAACGAACTCACCACGGAGTTGTCGCGACCCGTTCGGGTCGCGTTAGGCCGTCCTCGCGCGCAGGCGACGCCCGCGACGGGGACGACCGCTCGGCTCGCCCGAGACGGCCCACCGGACGGACTCGGCGATCTGCCCGCCGAAGAGCAGGAACGCGCCGAGCGCAAGCACGCCGATCGTCATGATCTTGGGGTTGATCTTGCTGTCGTTCACGCCTCGTCCGTCCTAGTGGTAGATCCAGCGGGTGACCTTGAACGTCCCGCCGGCGATCGTCATGAGCCCCGTCGCAGGGTCGAACAGCAGGTTCGGGTTCCTGCCCTTGCCCTTCTCGACGTGCTTGTGGACCCAGTGGTAGCCCGCCTTGTTGCTCTTGGCGTTCGGCTTCATGGTGTAGTGCGTCTCCGGCACCTCGCCCATGGTCACGACCACGCGCTCGGATCGCTCACGGCGACCGTCGTCGTAGCGGTAGACCTCGACCGTGGTCGGGTCGGTGCCGTGGAACTTGCGGTAGTGCGCGACGGCCTCCTTGAAGCCGGGCGCCTTGTCGATCCCCGCGGCCACGGCCTCGTCGAAGCTGATCTTCTCGCGCTTGCCGCCGCGCTGGTGGCCGATCGGGTTGCGCGGGTTCGCGGCGCGCGGCGAGCCGCCCGACTGCGAGGAGGACCGCTGCGAAGAGGACCGCTGCGCGAACTGGATCTCGGCCACGAGCTTGTCGCGGTCGCGCGGGCGCGTCCGGCGAACGATCTCGCGCAGGGCCTCCGTGTGCCCCCAGGCCGCGAGGGACTCGATCTCGGCGCGCGCCTCGTCGAGGGTCATGCCGCCCTTGGCCGTGAGGCCGAGGCGGCACCCGCGCACCGCGTGGGGGTTGGCGGGGTTGTGAATGATCGCGAGCGGCGGGTTCATGCGCGGCGCCACGCGGGCGATCCTGCGCTCGACCATCGCGTCCCAGTTCTTGTGGCTGACGTAGATCGAGTTGCCCCTCCCGGCGATCGACAGCACCTTGCCGGTCTTGCCCACGCGGTGGAGGATCACCATGTTGTTGCCGCTGCCGTAGACCTCCCAGGTGCCGTCGTAGCCGCCCGACCCGTGGAGCACGACGCGCTCGCCCTTGCCGAGGTCGTTCGCGCGCGGGGCCGCGCCGGCCTCCATGACCGCCTTGCGGCGCTCGTCGCGCTTCGCCTCGCGCTTCTCGGCCATGGCCGTCTTCTGGCCGAGGGCCGTGCGGACCGCGTCCACGTAGGTCGCGTGATACTCCTGCGGGAGCGTGATGCCGCCCGGGGAGTAGTAGTCCGTCATGAGGTCCGAGCGGTCCTCGCGGGCGTTCGGGTGGACGGTGTGGCTGTTGGCGCGCTCCCAGATGTTCTGCGCGAACAACCGACCGAGCTTCGCCCCGTCCGCGGACGAGTTCCAGTAGAGCAGCAGGTCGCCGTGGCCCGAGGTCTTGATCTGCGCCCTGATCCCGGCCTTCTTGAACACCGCGCGCAGCCCGGCCCCCGCCGCGCTCGACGGCACGTAGCCGTCCGACGACGAGCCCGTGTAGGCGCCGCCCTTCTGCTCGACGCCCCAGGCCTTGAGGATGTCGCGGAGGTAGAGCCGCTCGGCCGCGAGGGCCGGATCGGCCGTCGTGCGCCGCCGCTCCTCGGCGAGGCGGGCCGCCGCGAGGGGGTCGCCGCGCATGGCCTCGCGCTCCAGCAGCCGGCGGCGCTCGTCCGCGGAGGGGTTCTCGGCGGTGCGCCACACGCCGATCCCGCGATCGATCTCGGCCTGCATGGCCTCCATGGTGGCAATCGCGTCGGCCTTGTCGTCGGTGTAGTACGACTTGTCGTCGTCACGCTTGTTGCCGACCATCCAGGCGACGCGCCACTCGCCGGTGTCGCGCACGCGCTGGAGGCTCAGGCGGACCGGCTTGATCCCGTGCCGCTGCTTCTCGGCCGCGAGGCGCTGGGCGGCCACGGGGTCGCCGCTCGCGGCGGCGCGCTCCAGGGCGCGCATGCGCTCGTCCCCCGAGGGGTTCCTGCGAAGGCCGTGCATCTTCCAGCCCTTCTTGGTGATCGAGAACTCGTCGTAGCGGTCGTCGTAGGAGAGCAGCCCGGCCTTGACGAGCGCCTTGACCGTCGGCGGCGAGATCTCCTTGTGGAGCACGCTGGACGGGACCACGGCGTCGTACTCGCCCTGAAGGCTGGCGACGAGGCGCAAGGCCGCCTGGAGGCCGCCGGCGCCGCCGACGGGGTTCCCCTTCCAGGGCTCGCCCGTGCGCTTCGCCCAGGCCTTCGCGAGGGCGCGGGCCTGCTTGGCCGAGAGGTTCGGCGTGCGGCGCCGGACCTCGGCCATGAAGAACCGCCGCTGCTTGTCGGTCAGGGGCCGACCGCGGACCTTGCCCGCGTGAACGATCGCGCGCATGCGCTGCCACGGCATGTCGGGGTCACGGTCGGCGGGGTTGTCAGCGAAGCTGGCGAACCGGATCTTGTTCGTGATCGCCTCGGCCTTCGCCTTGCCGAGGAGCTTCGCGAGCTTCGACTCCAGGGCCGTCTCACGACGCTGGAGCACCTGGGCGGTCTTGAGCCACGCCTTGTAGCCCGGGTCGGTCCGCCAGCGCCCGGGGAGGCGCTGGTGCTCGCGCATGGCCCCCCAAGCCTCGCGGAACTCGGCGACGACGGCGTCGACCTTGGCCTTGTCGGGCGGGTTCGGCATGGGCATGGCGATCTGCGGGAGGAGGCTCACGGCGCCTCGCCGGGCTCAGGGAAGCGGCTGACCCACTCGGCGCGCGCGGCCCTCTCGATCGTCGGGAGGCGCTTGCGACGAAGCTCCTTGGCCCGCTCGGCGTCGTAGAGGGTCTCGCGCAGCGAGGCGTCCGCGGCGCGCGCCACGTCGTCCGTGTTGTCGTCCGAGTTGGGCGTGTGCGCGAGCACGTAGTAGGGGCCGTCGGGGCCCTCGCGGACCTCGCCCATGATGACGAACGACCGCGGGGTCTCGTCGAGGCGAAGCTCGCGCCGCTTGCCGGTCTTCTTGTCGAGGATCCGGGGCGTCTTCCAGCGCAGGGCGACGACGACCCCGGCGGGATCCCACGGGCGGAAGTCGGTGTAGTCGCCGTCGACCACCGGCACCTCCTGCTGACCGATCCGGAAGGTGCGCGGGATCGGGTTGACCGCGCGCCACGCCGCGAGCCCGACCTTCGACGTCTTGTAGGACGCCTCGCCCTTCGCCGCCTTGTCGGCCGACTCCAGGGCCGCGCGGATCGCGGTCGAGGACTGCGCCTTCGCCACGCGCGCGGCGACCTGGCCCTTGATGTACTCAGGCGCGAGGAACACCGCCGCGATCCGCTTGCCGGCCGCGAACTCGCGCTCGACCGTCGGCATGTTCTCGCCGCTGTAGGAGAAGGTCAGGTCGTACTTCGGGTGGTAGCGGCCCGGCACCTTCGTGTAGTCGTAGAAGGTCAGGCCGGGGAAGGCGTCGAACAGCCAGGGGGCGAAAAGCTCCCACGGAATGTCCGAGAGGACGTTGAGCCGGACGAACTTCTCGGCCTTGCCGGTCTTGCCGGAGAGGGTGTCGCCCTCCGCCTCCTCGTACTTGCGGAGGCCGGCCGCGAGGATCGCCATGAACTCGACCGGGTGCTCCAGCAGCGCCTTGGCCTTGGCGAACTTCGTGTAGGTGTTGCGAATGTCCGAGGCGTTCTGGCCCGTGTTGACCAGGCACGAGGTGCGGCACTCCTGGCTCGACCCGGTGCAGAAGTTCACGGCCGTCCCGCCGCCGATCACGGGCGCGGTGACGAAGGGGAGGCGCACCCCGGCGGCCGACTCCAGACGCCCGACGGTGTACTCCGGCACGAGGTTCAGACCGAGGGCCACGCCTTCGCGCCCGTCGTCGCGCTTCATGAGCTTGGCGTTGGCGGTGAGGAACCCCGAGCCGGGCGAGAGCCACTGCGTGAGGCTCATGCCGAGGCCCGTGATCTCCTCGACCTTCTTGCCGCGGGACTTCGCCGCCACGCGCTTGGCGGCGCGGTTCGACTGGTCGAAGATCCCGGCCAGGGTCGCGTGCGCCCTCGCGAGGCCCTGCTTGTCGAAGGCGATCGAGGCGACCTCGTCCCACGAGATCGGGGAGAGCTTCGCCTTCTTGAGGGCCTGCTCGGGACCGAGCGGCGGGTTGCTCGCGCGCGGCGCGTCCAACTCCGTCGGGGCGAGCCACTGCGACGGCCCCATGGACTGGGCCGTGGCGAGCGCCTCGTGGGGGTCCGACGTCGCCTGGACGACGCTGCCCCCCGGCGTCACGACGAGGAACTGCTTCATGTTCGCTTCCTTTTGGCCGGGACCGGGCTTCTAGAACATGCCGTGCGTGTGGCACGACGGGTCGCAGTGAACCAGCGACGACGCCGCGAAGGTCATGGTCCCGCCACGCGCGAGCCTGACCTTCACCTTCCCGCCCGGGGCGGCGCCGGCGACCACGCCGCGGTGGCCCGACGGCACGAAGACCTCGTCGCCCTTGTGGAAGGGGCTGTTCTTCGCGCGCGGGTTGCGCCCACGGCGGCCCGCACGGCCAGGAACGATCTCACCCGGCCGCGGGAGGCCGGGGTTGATCTGGAGGTAGTCGCCGACGGGGTTCCCGGCGATCTGGAGGTAGTCCCCCATGGGCGGGTTGCGGTGGCCCCGCGTCCGCGTCTTCTTGAGCCACTCCATGGGGACGTGCTGCATCGAGCGGTCGGAGGTCCGCTCGACGATCACGACGGGCTGGTCGCCGAAGCCGTAGCCGCCGTAGGGGACGAACTGGTAGATGATCCCCGACCACCCCTTCCGGCCGCTGCGCGCACCGACCGTCACGCGGTCGCCGCGCCGGAACCCGCCGAAGTGCTCGATCGACGGGTTGCTCGCCGTCGGCGCGGGCGCGGGCGGGGCGATCAGGAGGTAGTCGTCCATGGCGCCGACGGGGTTCCCGCGCAGGCCCGGCTGCCACTCGCGGCTGCCGAACGGCCCGTAGGGCCCCGTGTAGGACACGCCCCCGGGGGTCATGACCAGCACGTCCTTGCGGTAGGGGTCGGGGCCGGGGTTGCCCCTCTTCTTCTTCTTCTTGCCGACCCACGGACCGTAGAGGGCCTGCTGCGCGGCCAACTTGGTCGGATACGGCCCCTGCCTGTTGCCCAACTCGTCGTGGATCCACCACTCCCCCGAGGAGTAGGGGCCGAGGATCCGCACCTGAGCGCCGCGAAGGCCGGGCGTGCGGGGGTCCGGCGGCATGAAGAGGTCGTGGGGCTCCACGGTGCCGCGCTTGGCCCCGGGGATCAAGGACGGCCCGCCACGCTCGCTGGTCGAGCGCCGCCGGCGCTTGCCCGGGTTGCTGCCCATCTTCTTCGCGCCCATGCCGAGGCGGTTCGCCTCGGACGCCAGCGCGGCGTCGGACATGGACGACGAGGCACGCCCGCCCTTGCGACGAATCAGGGTGATCAACTCGTTGCGGTCGACGACCTTCATGGCTTCTCCTGATCAGCGCCGCGAGGCGCGGTAGGCCGAGTAGACCTGCACGGCCACGAACAGAACGACTCCGCCGATGATCACCTTGTCGAGGTTCTCCAGCAGGAGCTTGGCGCCCTGCCCGGTGCGCTCGATCGCACCGCCGGCCTTGCCGGCGAACTTGGTGACGTCCTTGCGAGCCTCTTCGGCAAAGGTCGCGGCCCCGGCCGCCACCGGCGACGGGGACGTCCGCGCCGTGGGGTTGATCCTCGGCTTGCCGTCGACCCTCGGGGGCTTGCGCGCCATGTTGTCGCGCTGGATCGTGTTGAGCTTCGTGAGCAGCACGGGCTGGCTGAAGTAAGTGCTGTCCGTGACCACGATCCCGGTCAGCAGCCCGGCCGAGGCGTCCTCCCAGCGATCCTTGCTCAAGCTCTCGCGCAACGTCGCGACCTGATTGGTCACCACGTCAGGCGGCAGCCCGCGCCAGGACTGCTCAAGCCAGAGCACGACCTTGGTGTAGTTGATCTTCTGCTGCTCGGTCGCCACAGGGCTACTCCCCGCTGCCGCCGAAGGCCCCCGCCACCCACGCGATCCCCACGAGGGCGGCCACGAGGCCGAGGCCGGGCAGCGACGAGGCCCCCTGGTCGGGGCCGGCGTCGTCGTCGCCGATCCCGGCGAGGACCGCGCCCGCCGAGGCGATCTTGGCCGCCGCCGTGCCCTGGGCGACCGAGTTGGCGCCCTGGCCCGAGCCCGGCTGGAAGGAGACCTCCTTGAAGGCCGCCGTGTCCTGCGCCATGAACTCGATCTCGTCCTTGATCACCCCCGAGGGGATCAGGCTGAAGACCGAGTTGAGGTTCGCCGGGATCTTGAAGGCCTTCCGGGGCTGGGGCGTGAGCCACGACGACGAGTCGCTCTGCGGCGAGACGACGGCGGGCGAGAGCGGCGTCTGGGCGAACTGGCTCTTCGCGATCTCCTGGCCCACGATCGCCGGCAGCACGGCCGCGCTCGGCTGCGTCTGCGGCACGAAGGGCGTGAGGGTGTCCGCGAGCAGGTTGACCGTCGTGATCGCGTTGCCGGCGACCGACGGGTTGTTCGCGGCGGTCTGCGCGACGAGCGACTCGACCGAAGGGCAGCAGCCCGGCATGGCCCCGTCGACCTGGGGCGTGCAGCGCGTCCCGTCGGGCAGGAAGCCCCACGGCGGCGGCCCCATGTAGACGCCTGGCGTCGCGGACGACGCGAGCGACGCGGCCATGTTCGGCGGCATGGGCTGCCCGCTGCCCGAGGGCAGCACCTGCGGCCCGACGGCCTGGACGGGCGTGCCGCCCGGGATCATGACGAAGTCGGCCAGGAAGCCCATGCCGGCGGCCTTGCGGCGGGCCTGACGCAGCGGGAGCGACGCGCCCCAGCCGAAGTCGCCGAGGGACAGGTTGGCCATGACGTTCGACCTCCGAAGACGGGGCCGGTCACTCCGCCGCGAGCGCGGCGCCGACGGCGGCCACCACCAGCAGCATACCGAGCGAACTGGGGGCGGAGTTTCCGTCGCCCAGGAACGATCCCGAGGGCACGCGCCCCGGCGGCAGGCCGGCGCGGACGCGGTTGCTCTGGCGGACCTGGCCGAGCCACGCCCCGAGGTCGGCGCTCATGCCGCCCAGGCCGCTCATGCGACCGCGACCGACGACCGCGTAGCGGGCCAGCGCGACACCGATCTCGTCGAGGCGCGCGAGGCGTTCGGTGAGGATCGCGTCGGCGTTGTAGTCGCCCAGGTAGACGTCCTCGTCGCCGATCGCGGTCGCCTCGGCCGCGAGGTCGGGCACGCCCAGGGTCGTCGCGCGCTGCGCGAGGAGCCGCGCCTTGGTCCGCACCGTGTTCTTCTTGCTTCCGAGGGCCGACGCCGTCGCGTTGGCCAGCGCCGCCTGCTCGGCGGTGGCCTGTGCGTGCGCCCGGAGGGCCTGATCGATCTCGGTCAGGCGCGAGGAGCGATCCGCGAGGACGGCGTCGGCGTCCTCGGCCCCGAGGAACACGTCCTCCTCCGCGATCTCGCGCGCCTCGTCGGCGAGGTCGGGCAGGCCCTGGGCCTCCGCGCGCTTCGCGAGCGCCGCGCCGCGCTGGCCGATCTGCTGCTTCGCCGTGCGCCGCCGGATCGCGGCGGCCTCGGCCGCGACGAGGGCCTGGCGCTCCTGCTCGCGCAGCCGCGCCTTCTCGGCCTCCTCGGCCTGGAGGGCCGCGAACGCCTGGCGCCTCTGCTTCTTCTTCGCCTTGCGGGCCTTCTCCTTGCCGGCGTAGCCCATGGCCCCGCCGGCAATGGCGCCCGCCGCCGCGCCGATCGCCGCCCCCCAGGGGCCCGCCGCCGCGCCCACGGTCGCGCCCGCGACCGCACCGGCCGCGACGCCGCCGCCGATCGTGGACTCCTTCTCCCCGGCAAGACCTCCGCCGCACGGCGAGGGGCGCGCCCCCTCGCACGGACCGTGCGCGGCGCACGAGGCGCAGCACGCCCCGAGGCCGGCCTTCTGGAAGTCGCGGACGGTGATCACTTCCGCTTCCCGCCCATGAGGAGCTTGCCCAGGAACACGAGGCCACCCACGCCGGCGACGATCGCGACCGCGCCGATCGCCACGTTCTTGAGCGTGTCCGTCTGCTTCGTCGTGGCCTCGAAACGAGCCACCTGCGCCGCCTCGGCGGCGGCGGCGGCCCGGCGGGCCTCCTCGTTCAGGCGCGCGGCCTCGGCGGCCTCGGCCTGACGCTCGCGCTTGCGCTCCTTCTTCTCGTCCTTGCGGGCCCGCTCGCCGGCCCAGATCGTGTATCCGATCTGGGCGACGGAGGCGAGGGCCCCCGTGAAGCCGGCCGCGTCGAAGCTCGTGCCCGACGAAGGGGCGACCTCACCGTCGGCGAGGCCGCGCCGGCGCGGACTGCGGAGTCGATCGACCTTGACGTACATGACCTACTCCTCGTCGTCCCGCCGCCGACCCCGCCCCCTCTTCGCCCCCCTGCGCTTGCTCCACCGGTAGAGCGCGTAGGCCGCGACGCCGCTCACGGCCAGGGCCGCGACCGCTGGCACGACCCACTCCCGGCGCGAGGGCAGCGGCGGCTGGCGCCCCTCGGGGAGGGCCTTCGCCTCCGCCTCCTTCCGGCGCTGGATGTGGGTGTCCACGATCCCGTAGACGGCCGGACCGATCGAGGAGACGGCGCCGATGATCGTGGGGAGGATCCCGAGGGCCATGCCCTACGCCGCCTTGCCGCCGCCCAGGAGCTTGCTCACGCCCCAGATCGCGACGCCGACGACGGCGACGCCGGCCGCGAGCTTGACGACCCCGCCCATGTCCGTGGGCGCCATGGACGCCGGGGTCATGGACGACGCCGACGCACGGCGCTCGGCCCGGATGCGGTCGCGCTCGGCGCGCCGCTGGGCCTCGCTCTCGACGACGCCCTTGGCGACGCCGGCCCCGATCCCGAGCACCTCGGTGAGGGACTCCCAGAAGGAGCCGCCCTCGGAAGCCTCCTCGCGCCCCTTGGCGGCCCCCTCAGAGGCCGCCTTCTTGATCGCGGCCCCCCAAGCGGCGGACCCGGCGGTCGTGCCGGTGAAGGTCGACGTCGCACCCGTCGTCGGCGTCGGCGTCGTGGCGCCGCGGACCGTCTGAGACAGCGCCTGCGCCTGGCGACGAAGCCCGACCGCCTCCGAACGAAGCGCGGCGGCCTGCACAAGCATGGGCTGACCCGAGGGGCCGAGCGCCCGGCCCTGGCGCTCCAACTCCGCGGCCTGCGCGTCCTTGGCCGCCGCAAGCTGGCTCAGGGAACTCGTGCGCGTGTCCACGGCCCCCAGCCCGGGGCGGCCGATCTTGATGTACGCCATGGTGCCTCCCCTCGACCTCGGACCCTACTTCGCGACCTTCTTCCAGAGCTTCTTCAGGTAGGGGAAGGCCAGGTAGCCGGCCACGCCCCACGTCAGCACCTTGGTCGCGTCGAGGGCGGGCGCCTCGGGCTCCGGCGTGGGCGCGGGGGCCTGGCCGGGGATCAGCGGCGACGCCGCCGACACGATGTCACGGGCCATGCGCCCCGCGCGCGTGCGCGGCGCGGGCGCCTCGGCCCCGAGGCCCCCGACGCGGCCAGCCAGCCCGAACAACTCGTAGCCAGGCGAGAAGCCCGGCGACATGGTGAACCCGACGTCGAGGGGCATGCCCTGCGCGGCGATCTGCTGCGCCTGGGCCTCGCCCTGGTACCAGCCCGGCGCGAGGTAGGCCGGCTGGGCCCCCGGCGAGAAGGCCGCCGGCTGCGCCTGCGGCGCGTACTGCTGGCCCGTCTGCGTGTCGACGTAGGCGTAGCCCGGGGGCGCCTGCGGCATGGTCGACGGCTGGGGCATGGCGGCCTGCGCCTGGAGGCGCGCCAACTCCGCCTGCTGGGCGTACTGCGCCTGGAGGGACTGCTGCTCCAGCGCCATGCGGCTCGCCTCGGCCTGCTGCTCCATGGCCATGCGGTTCGCCTCGCGCTGGGCGTCGGCCTGCGCGCGGCGGTTCTCGGCGTCGATCTGCGCCTGGATCTTGCGCTCCTCGGCGTCGATCAGGGCCTGCTGACGGCGCTCCTCCATCTGCTGCTGCATCTGGAGCCGGCGCTCCTCGGCGAGCGCGGCGGCCTCCTGGCGGCGGATCCGGTCGGCCTCCTGCTGGGCCGCGCGCTGCGCGTCCTGGCGGGCCTTGGCGACGACCGAGGAGGCCTGACGCGCGGCGTTCTGGGCCGCGGTGCCGATCCCCTTGGCCTGCGCGAACACCGCGTTGAGCTTCCCGTCGATCTCGGTCGCCCGCGTGGTGAAGTCCATCCACTCCTGGCTCTGCGGCTGCGCGCCGTCGGGCGTCCACGTCGCGATCTCCGAGGCGACGCCCAGGGAGTCGACCTGCGACTGGAGGTCGCTGATCTTGGCCTCGGCCTCGTCGACCTGCGCCGAGAGGGCGTCCATGCGCGAGGCGTCGCCGCCGGCGGACTCGATCTCCCAGCGGGCCGAGTCGATCGCCGAGCGCGCCGACGAGACGGCGCTCGCGGCCTGGCCCAGGATCGAGTTGACCTGCGGCCAGTTCTTCTTGATCGACTGGAGCGACGCGATCAACGCGCCGAAGGCGCGCCGGCTCTTCTTGCCGCCGAGGGCGCCGAGGCCCCCGAGGCCGCTCAGGTCACGCCGGTCGGTGCGGTGGAAGTTCTCCGCCTGCGCGACGCGGTCGAACGAGTAGATGCCGATCTGCCGCGGGTCGAAGTAGGCCATGGTGCTCCTCGGTGGGTGGGCGTGTGACGCCTCCCCCAGCCTACCGAACGAACTCGGGTCGGAGTTGTTCAGGCCCGGAGGAGGTAGACCAGCAGGCCGGCGGCCACGAGCGGCGCCGCGAACGATCCACGGCCGGCGGTCGACGGGGTCGACGCCGGCGCCGAAGCGGCGCCGACGCGAGGGCGCGGCGCGGTCGGGCGAGCGGGCGAGGCCGGCGATCGAGGGCGGACCGACGACAGCGGTCGAGGGGCGTTCGCCGGGGAGGGCGGCAAGGGCGGCATCGACGCGGCAACGGGGGTGGCGGTCGGCCGGCAGCGCCGGAAGGTGATCGGCTTGCCGGCCCGGTCGAGCGACGTCGGGTCGGTGATGATCGGGCCGCTGCGGTAGCCGGGCGGACACGAGGAAGTCGGGGGGACGTCGACCGCGTCGGAGGGCGCCTGGCTGCCCAGCCCCCTCAAGGTCACCGCCATGCCGCGCGGGATAGGCTGGAACGCCCTGGCCTGGAGGCCCTGCGTCGCCTGCCGGGCCTGCGTCGCGGGTGACGGAACCCAGCCTGGACCGGAGGGGGCCCGCTGCTGCCGCACGGCCTCCTGCGCCAGCCGATACTGGCGCTGGTCCTCCGCGGCCTGCGCCGCCGTCCGCTGCGCCAGGGCGCGCTCGCGCGCCCTGGCGGCCTGCTCCTCGGCCTTGCGCGCCTGGGCCTCCTGCTCCAGCCGCTCCGCGGCGGCGCGCTGACGCGCCTCAAACTCGGCCCGCCGCTTCCGGTCGATCTCCTTTCGACGCGCCTCGCTCGCGGCCCACGCCTCGCGCTCCCGCCGCGCCTTCTCCTGCGCCGCCTGCTCGCGCGCCTCGCGCGCGCGGCGCGCCGAGGCGCTCTCGGCCCGAGGATCCCACCCGGCCCCGCGCGTCGTCGTCACCCCGCGGCGCTGCATCTCGCGCTGCTGGAACTCGGCGTAGCCGCCCGAGGTGGCCTCCTCCCACTGGACGGTCCTGCGGACCGGCACGCCGGGCCTGGTCGGGTTGCGCCGGAGGGCGTCCGCCAGCCGCTGCGCCTCCGCGAGCGCGCGAGGATCGCCACGCATGGCGTTCTGCTGGGCCTGGACGTAGGCTTCCTGCGTCCGCTGGCGCTCCGCGAGGCGCCGCGCTTCGGCGTCGTAGGCGCGCGCGGTCTCCAGGGCCCGGTCCTTCGCCTGCGGATCGAACCGGTCGTTGCGCCAGGCCTCGTCCCGCGCGCGCCGCGCGGCCTCGGCCGCCGCGCGCGCCGACGACACACCCGGCAGGGTGTCGGTGTAGTCCTTCTTCACGGCCCGTCCCGCGCTCCCAGGACTCCCACTGCTGGGCGCGGGAGTCGAGCCCCGGGGACGGGCCGCCCGCGGCGGCGCGCCACAGGTCGACGGGGTCGCGGCGATCGTCTCCGTAGGACGACCCGAACTTGATCGGCACGCCGGGCGGCGGGGAATACCCGCCGGCCTGCTTGTAGTCCGAGTACGAGACGCGGGGGATCGGCGTCGTCAGCGCCCCGCCGCTGCCGGGCAGCGGGAACGTCGTCGGCGGCTTGCCCGGGGTCTGGAGCCCCGGGTAGGTGCCGTAGTAGGGCGTCGGCGCGCCGAGGCCGGCCAGGTTCTCGATCGTGAGATCGCTCACGCTCAGTCCTCCGGCATCTGCCGCGACGAGTTCACGGCCGCCATGATCGTGTGTGCGGCGTCACGCATCTCCTCGCCCGACATGCGCCTCTCAGAGTAGAGACGCCTGGCGACCGCCTCCAGCCGCGAAAGGTGTGCGGCTTCGATCGAAAAGTAGCTCGGGGGGTTCTCGATCCGCGCGTCCGCAGAGCGCCCAACCCGGCCGTCGAGTGTGAAGATGTGCTCGATCTTGCTGTGGCGCAGAAACACGCAGGGCACCTCGCGGTAGACGCCACGGTAGTAGCCGACATGCCAGTCCTTGGCGATCGGGAAGTGCCGGTCGTAGCCCAATGCAGCCTGAAGGGCGCCCCACTGAAGCCGACCGATCTTCTTCGCGAAGACCCTCTGGCTGATTCCGCGCTCCGTCGACTGAAGGGCCTGCATGTCCTCGTAGGTCGAGTCGATGCAGGTCGTGACGAACTTGTAGTGCCCGTCGTCACGGGCGGGGTTCTCGGCCGTCACCCGACGACCCAGTCCTTCTTCTTCCACACGCGGCCCAGGGGCGGCTCCCAGCCCAGCGTCGCGCGGCGCTGCGTCGTGTCGGCGGGGTACCAGGCGATCCCGTCGGGCTGGCTCGGATCCTGCACGCCGATCAGGGCGTAGACGTGGCTCCACTGGTCGGGGCGGTCATAGTCCGCCGCGACGGTGCGGAAGGCCGCGCGGTGCCCGAGGGCCAGCGCCATGGCAGCGACCGTCGAGGCGTGCTCGTCGCAGTCCCCGCTGCCGTCGCGGAAGAGCACCGCGCGCGGATCCTGCACGACCTCCAGGCCCAACGGATCCTGCACGTAGCGGACGTGATTATGCACGATCTCGAAGATCCGCTTCGCCTCGCCGACGTAGTCCTTGCTCTTGAGGTCGGCGACCTGGCCGCGGACCCAGGACACGAACTTCGGGTCGTGGGCGGCGGCGACCGAGAGGCGGCCCATCTCGGTGATCGTGGCGGCGGTGCCCTTGTCACCGTCGGGGATCGTGCGGTGCTCGATCGAGAGCCCCTGGCCGATCTGGCCAAGGCCGCCCACCCCGAGGCGCGGGCGGGCCGGGACGACGCGGGTCAGGCGGAGGTAGCCCATGCCTACGTCTTACCAAACGAACAGGCCCGGGGCCGGCTCACCGCCTTCACAGCCGTCTCACAGCCGACACAGCCGTCTCACAGCCGACACAGCACGGTCGGACACGGTCGGACACGGTCGGACACGGTCGGACATGGTCGTTGCCGAAAACGAACAGGCCCGGGATTGCTCCCGGGCCTGCCGTGCCTCGACCACTAGGGGCCTGTTCGGCCCCTGGAGAAAAGTAGCACGCCGCTCGGACGTGTCAAGCGGCTCCTGATCTGGGAGACCCGCGACTTCGTCACGCCGAGGTGCCGCGCGACGGCGACCATGGGGATTCCGTAGGCCAGGGCCACGACGACGACGCGCTCGCGCGGCCCTTGACGCCGCCCTCGCCGCGCAGCCACCGCTCGGAGGTCAGGTCGCCTGGGTCGAGGAAGGCCGAACGGTCCACACGTCACCCCGCTGCCGAAGCGCGATCCACCAGCCCGACCACCACAGGACGTGCGTGTGGCGAGCGATCCACGCGCGCCGACGCTCGGCCTGACGACCGCGGGGGGTCACCGACGCCTCCGCGGGCGAGGCGGGGGCGGGTCGTCCTCCGGCGGGTCGAACGACACCCCGAGGCCGCTCAGTGCCCCGAGGATCCCCTGCACGCCGTTGACGATCCCACCCGCCGCCGTGGCGGACCGGTCGACCGCCTGGCCCGACGAGAGCAGGCTCGTGAGATCGTTCACGGCCTCGGTCAGCGCCGGCACCGCCTGGTTCAGCCGCTGAAGCTCGGTCATGACGCCGAAGAGGAGGCGCCGGACCTCCTCGGGTGTGAGGGGCGAGGGTCCGCTGTGGTGCTGGTCGCTGCGGTGGTGATCGCTCACGACGCCCCCTTCAGGGCCGTCCGCACCTTCGCCCCGGGCTTGAACTTCGCCGCGCGGCGCGCGGGGACGACCACGGGCTCACCCGTGTTCAGGTTGCGGGCCGTGCGCTCCTTGCGCGAGACGACCTCAAAGACGCCCAGGGGGCGAAGCTCGACGCGCCGCCCGGCGGCCATGGCGCCGGCCACGGCGTTGATCAGGGCCTCGCAGACGTCGTCGACCTCCTTGGGCTGACGCCCGAGGCGCTCGGCGACGATCTTGACGAGGTCCGCGCGGACGATCGGCTTCGCGTTCGACGCACTACTCGACGCCATCAGTCACAGGCCTCCGGGCCGTCCTCGACCGAGGGGTTGCCCCAGTCGCGCATCTCGTCGAGGCGGCCCGCGGCGACCTCGACCTCCTTGGCGATCAGGTCCACGACGCGCTCCAGGGCGACGACGAGGTCGACGGGGTCGGGGTTCTGCTCGCGCAGCCACGCGAGCAGGCCCTCGACGCGCTCCTCGACCCCGTCGTCAGTCATGCTCACCCTCCGGGGCGCCCGTCGTCGTCGTCGTCGCGCTCGTAGGCGTCGCCGCGCCGATCGATCGCCCGCTCGGTCCTCGGCACAGGGAGCGCCTGACGCTTGTGGGCCTCCGTATGCGCTTCACAGTGGGGGGAACGCGGCCCGAGTGCGGGCGCCTCGCACTCGGGCTCCACGCACGAGTATCTGGGCCGCCGGCGGGCCACGACCTACTCGGCCAGCGCCGCCAGGACGCCCTTGAGCCAGTCGAGACCGCCGGGCTTGTCGTAGACGCCGAGGAATGCGTCGATCTGCGCGACGCTCTCGGCCGGCAGGCCCATGTCGCGCACGACCAGCAACTGGTTCTTGATCTGCACCGGATCGCTCGCGGCGATCTCGTCGATCCGGTCGGCGGCGCCGATCCCGGCCGCGTAGCCCACGAGGGCCGCCGCGACCTTGTCGGGCTCCTGCTGGTTGTTGAAGCCGTTGGCCACGAGGCCCACGAGCTTGCTCACCTGCACCACGAGGGCGCCGGTGTCCTGCGGCTGCGGCTTGGCCTCGGGCTTGTGCGGGATCTGCGGGGGCTGGGGGGCGCCCTGCGGCTTCGCCGCGGGGGCCGCGTCCGACTTCTTCATGTAGTACTCGGCGAGCGTCTTCAGGGTGGGCACCGCCGCGCGGAGCGCGCCCCCCACGCCGCCGCCCTCGTCGTCCTCGTCCTCGTCGTCGCCCTCGTCGCCGCCCGAGATCGTCTTCGCCCGCTCGACCACGGCGAACGCGGTCTCCAGCGACGCCAGCGGATCGCCGGCCGGGCGCAGCTTGTCGAGGATCCCGATCAGCTTCTCGGGATCCTGCTTCTGGCCGAGGACCATGGTCATGAACTTCTCGTTCTGGGCCTGCTGGGCCTGGAACAGGATCTCCTGGCGCTTGCGCTCGTCCTCGCGGTCGCGGCGGTCGCGCTCGTCGCGCTCCCGGCGCTCCTTCACCTCCCGCTCGTCGCGCTCGCGGCGCTCGCGCGCCTCGCGCTCCCACCGCTCCGCCTGCTGCTTGCTCTGCTCCATCATGAGCGACATGAAGAGCTTCATGGGGTCGTCGCCGCGCGGCGCCTGCGCCTGCTGCGCGATCATGGCCTTCAGCGCGGTCATCTCGGACGCCAGGCGGTCCTGCTCGCGCTGACGCTCCAGGCGCTCACGCTCGCGCTCCCGCTCGTGGCGCTCCTTCTCGATCAGCATCTCGGCCTTGCGGCGCTCCTCGCGCTCGGCCTCGATCTGCTCGCGCAGGGCCTCGACCTCGTCCTTGGCCCGCTCGCCCGCGTAGGGCTGCTCCCACACGGCCCCGCTGCCGCCGCCGGGGGCGACGTAGCCGCCCGGATACTGGGGCTGCTGGGGCTGCTGCTGGAACGGGCCCTGGGGCTGCTGCTGCTGGAGCGGGCCCTGGTGCTGCTGCGGGGCCTGCTGGAACGGCTCGACGTAGCGCGACTGGCGCGGCTCGTCATGGATCACGAACCCGCCCATGTCGTCGCTCTCCTCGTCCTCGTCGTCGGGCGACGTCCCCTCGATCGGCTGCGGATCCTGCGGGAGGGCCAGGTTGCCGTCGCGGATCTTCTTGTCGTTCTGGTCGATGTGCGCGATCAGGAAGTTCCCGCCGCCCGCGCGCGAGCGGATCTGCTCGCCAAGCTCGTCGGGCGAGCAGACGTCGATGATCCCGACCTCGCCCACGCCCACGTAGCGGCCCTTCCACTTCCCGCGCGTGGCGATCCCCTCGGCGTTCACGCCGTTGCCGGGGCGGCGCACGATCCGGATCCGCCCCTCGTTGGCGTTGGACAGCCAGCCCAGCGGGTCACGGGGCGGAGGCTCCGAGGCCGCCTGGGGCGCTCGCGCGCGGGGGGTCTTGACCGTGACCGTCACGCCGTCAGCGAGCGACGGCGCCTCGCGCTCGGCCGGGCGCTCTGCGCGCGGCTCGCGCTGGGCGCGGGCCTTGGGCGCCGGCGCGGGCGGCGGGTCGAACTCGGAGAAGGGGTCGCCCTCCGCGAAGTCCGCGGCGAACTGGTCGAAGCTCGTCCCGCCCGTCCCGTCGACCGCGGTCGGCGGCGTGCCGGGGTTGATCAGGTTCTCGTCGCCGTTCTCGGCCATGCAGCCCTCCCCTAGATCCCGCAGACGATCACGCCTGACTTCTTGGCCAGGTCGCGCGCCTGATCGAACGTGTAGCCCTGGCTGTCGGTCCAGAGCCTGCTCATGAAGCCGTTGGTCCCGCACGCGCAGCGGAAGAAGACCGCCTTCTGCCCACGCAGCAGCGGGAGCAAGCGCGGCTCGTGCGCGTGATTGCTCGCGGGGCAGTAGACGTAGCGACCGGTCGGCACCGCCGGGGGGCGGGGCACCTTGCTCCGGGGCTCGATCACCGCGTGCTCCTTGGGAGCCCCGGGGCGCTTCTCCTTGGCCATGGGGGAGGGTCATACCACGGATCGCCCACGACGCCAGAGGGGTCCGCAAGAGCGCGCGGACCCCTCTTATAGGGATCCGCCGCTGGTTCCTTGGTCAGTCGACCAATGAATGGAGGGCGACGCCTCGCGTTTCTTGGTTCGCCGCCCAACGAACGGGCGGCCGGTCAGGTCGCCTGCTGGGCGTTACGCCCCGACGATCTTCTACGAGTTGCCCAGAGCCCCCCGATCGCTTGCTACCCTCGTGGCATGAGCTACTACGGCCTGGGCGCCCTCGGCGCCGCTCCGAAGACGTCCCCCGTGAACGCCGGCGTGGCCGCCATGCAGAGGGTGGCCGGCAACGTGGCCTCGCGCGCGATCTCGCGCGTGACGATCCGCAGCCAGATCACGCCGGACTACTCGGTCGACCCGTCGGCCGCTGGGCCCTCCGCGGCCCCGAAGCAGGGCTTCGGGAACGTGCTCATGGGCCTGATCCGACCGGCGATCTACGTCGAGACCCCCGCGGGGACGATCCGCGTCGAGCCCTGGGGGCAGCCCCGGAGCAACTACCTGCCGGTGATCCTGGCCCTGGGCGGCGTCGCGGCCCTGGCCGTCTTCGGCGGGGTCTACCTGCTCGGTCGCCGCTCGCGGTGACCCGCCGTCGCGCGAGGAACCCCTCCGCCGACGAGCGCCGCCGCGCCGCGGAGCGCGCCGGCGACCCCGTGGCCGTGCTGCGCGAGCGGCCTGATCGCCTACGTCCTGCGCGAGGAGACGCCCCTCTAACGAACGAGGGCGGCCCGAAGGCCGCCCTCTTGGTTCGCGCTCTTGCCCGCCTGGCTACGACCTGGGCAGCGAGTAGTTCTTGTGGAGGTGCTTGAACTCCCGGGCCCAGGCCCAGTCGTCGAGCACGTAGGAGTTGAAGTCCCTGACCGAGAGCGTCACGACCTCGTCCTCCTCCCACTCCAGCATCGAGATCGCGCGCGAGTAGGAGTCCGCGTAGTTGCGCGGCCGGTCGAGGTCGATCGTGTGGCTGACCTCCTCGCGCCGCGCGACCTGCTCCAGCTTCTGCTTGAGCGCCGTCGTGAAGGCGTCGTAGTAGCCCTCGATCGCCTCGTTGAACAGCCGGACGTGCTCCTCGCGGTTCTCGCGGAGCTTCGCCAGCAGCCGCGCCTTGTTGATCTTCACCATCTTCAGGTTCGACGTCATCGACTCCATGGTCTCCTCCTTCGCGGCTAGAACCGCGGGTTGGTCTCGTAGGGCATGGTCAGCGGCACCTGCGCGGCCGGCCCGCCGGGCGCCAGGGGCAGCGGCGCGAACGCCTCGCGGCGACGCGCCTTGACGCCCTTGATCACGATCTCGTCGAACTCGACCTCCATGTCGCCGAAGCCGACGAACGACACCTTGACCTCGCGCACGACCTCGGGCGGCGGGACGGTGCCGAACTTGAGCCCGCCGCAGCCGAAGGGCGTCGAGCCGTTCTCGTCCAGGGGGAACATGCCGAAGAGCTTGCCGGCCGCCGTGCCGCCGGCGCCGCCCGACCCCATGCCGCCCGAGGCGCTGCCGAACATCTGCTTGACGCTCTCCCCGTCGGCCTGGACCGTGTCGCCAGCCGTCGCCGCCCCGGCGCTCGCCGCCGCCGCGCGCAGCATGCGCTCGGCCTCCACCGCGTCCGCGAAGTCGCTCACGGGGCCAGCCCCTTCAGGCCCTTCTTGGGCCCGCCGGGGTTCCCGTGGCCGCCGGCGGCCTGGGCGCGCTTCTCGGCCTTGGCGGCGCGCTTCGCGGCCTCGCGCTCCTCGGCCATGCGCTGGACGCGCTGCCAGGGCTTCTCGGGCTCGACCTCGTCCTCGTCCTCCGGGCCCTCGCCCATGTAGGCCGCCACGTCGTCGGGCGACAGGGCGACCGCGATCGAGACCACCTGATCGGTGCGGACCGTCGCCGCGCCCAGGCCGTTGTCGCCCGTGAAGGTGAAGAACGGCTCGTTCGCGTCGCGGTGGAAGTCCGCGATCATGTCCGGGGCGTCGCGCACGTCGAGCACGAGGATCTGCTGGCCCTCCTTGAGGGTCACGGAGTAGAGCAGCGCCCCGCCCTCCGCGTCGTTGTCCGCGTCGCCCGCGTCCTCGTCCACGCCCGCCTCGACCTCGTCGACCGCGGTCTCCGTCCCGACGTCCTCGTCCTCGCCCATGATCACGCCTCACCCCCCTGCACGTTCACCGGCCCCGTGCCGGTCACCGACCCCTGCCGCCACTGCGCCTGGAGCCACTCCGGCGCCTGGCTCTTCTCGCTCGGGGCGAGGGCGTCCTCCCACCCCCGAGGCATGTACTCGAACTTCGTCCCGCGCACGCGACGACGGGCCTCCTCCAGGCCGCGCGTCGTCAGCTTGAAGCGCGCCGTCAGGCCGTCCTCACCGAGGGCCTGCGGCTCGCCCTGATCGTCCTGCGGACGGAGGTCGAGGAAGCCCTTCTCGCCGAGACGGTGCGCCGCGAGCTTGATCCGGTGCGTGAGCGCCTCGTGCGTCGCCCGCTCCTCGTCCGTCCACTGGTGGCGGGGCTTGATCGAAAGCTCGCGCCACTCGCGCTGCGCGGTCTCGTACTTGATCATGCTCGCCGCCAGGTCGCCGGGGACGGGCGTGACCTCCAGGGCCAGGCGGTCGCCACCGACGGCGCGGTAGGTCGGCAGGAGATCGTTCGCGGACTCCGGCAGGCCGGTGGCCTGGTTCGTGTTCGCCGTGAACGCGGACGCCTGGCGGTCGCGCCAGAAGCGGACGTTCCAGAACCAGGCCAGGAGCGAAAGCTCAAGCTCCTCGACGGAGTACATCAGACACCCTTCTTGTTCTTGTTGCCCTTGCGGACGCGGAGCTTCGTGGGCGGGGCCGGAGGAGGCGCGGCCCCGGCGTCGGCCTGGACCTTGTCGAAGAGAGGTGCGAACCGCTCCTCCCAGTCGTTGAGGCGCCGCTCCATGCGCTCCTGAACCTCGACCCCGCGCTTGAGGACGTCGACCAGGGCGTCCAAGCACCTCGCGGTGTCTCGCTGCGCGATCACGCCGCTACCGGTCTTGTCGACCAGGGCGTCGAGGACGCTGACCGCGGTGACCGCCTCCGCGCTCAAGGAGCCCAGCTTATCGACCGCGACGTCGATCCGCTGCGCCACGCACGTCAAGGCCTCCGCCATGCGCTCGCCCGAATCTCCGACCGCCATGGCTACTTCCCCGCGTCCTTCTCGGCCAGCTTCGCCAGGTAGGTCTGGAGCTTCGCCAGGATCATCTGGCCCATCATGGGGCCGTAGTCCTTCGCCACGTCGGCGGCGACGGCCTTGACGGCGCAGGCCACGCAGCGCGTGAGGGGCGTCCCGCAGCCGACGCAGGGGGTGGCCTTGTCGGGCATGTAGTTGGTCACCTCCGGGTTCGCCACTAGGAGGCCCTCCGAGCCTGCGGGCCGGGCTTCTTGCGCTCGACGTGCATGACGTAGACCTTCCCGTCCTCGGTGGTCCCGATCGAGAGGCGCCCGGCGACGCACGGCGCCGCCTTGAGGCGCAGCGGCCCCACCAGGCACAGATACCACCGCCTGGCCGTGAAGCCCTTGGGGGGCGAGATCAGGAGGCTCTTGCCCAGCTTGAGCTTCTTCGCCTTCTCGACGAAGGGCATGAAGATCGAGGGGCGGTTCTTGCCTCGCGTACGCTTGCGCGTGGTCTCGGCGCTCTCCTCCTTGACGATCACCTGCTGGAGCAGGTTCTCCGTGATCTTCGACTTCGGCACACTTCCTCCGCTACGGGCCGGGATACTATCCGACACCCGACTCAGGTCAAGGGGCCTATCGGGTTTCCTGGGCCGGCGCCCAAGGAACGATATTCCCCTGCGCGTCGAGCACCTGCTCGGCCTCCTTGTACCAGCGCCGCATGACGCACGGCTTGGTCTTGACCTTGACGTCCGGCAGCACCTGCTGCATGGCGTCCCGCATGATCCGGCCGGCCTCGTTGAGGAGCGCCGTCGTCTCGCGCTCGGAGCCCGGCTCGTAGGCCACCTCGCCCACGATCTCGTCGTGGATCATGATCTGCGGGAACATGAACCCGTAGAGCGGCGAGCCGATCGTCGGGTCGTAGCAGGCGCGCTGGAGGCGGCACACGGCCAGCTTCATGCCCTCGGCCTCGGGGGTCTGAAGCCCGAAGCCGTTCGCCGCCGCGCAGTAGGTCGCGCGCGAGCGGACCATGCCCAGCGGGCTCGTGTAGCGGTAGCGCGGCTCGTCCTCGCCCTGGCTCGTCGGGTCGAGGCACTGGTCGTTGATGTACTGAAGGTAGCGCGGCGCCTCGGGGTAGGTGTATCGCCAGACCTCACGAAGCTCGACGGCCTGCTGCCGGGTGACGATCACGCCGTAGGGCGTGCGCGCGAAGTCGACGAACGTGTCCGGGCCGAGGCCCCCGGGATAGCCCAGCCCCGTGGGCTTGGCGAACGTGCGGTAGTGGCTGAAGAACGTCCCGCCCTTCCAGCCCTTCTCGGGCGGCTGCGGGAAGTCGCCCTTGAACGCCTCCGCGAGGTCGCCGGGCGGCAGGTAGGCCCTCGCGTGGCCCGAGAGCCCCGCGTCGGTGAACTGCCACTTCGCCTTCTTGAGCTTGTCGAAGAACTTGAAGTTGTCGATCGGCTTGCTCGCGCCGACGCGGTCCGCGGCGGCGCGGTAGGGGCCGTCGAGGGCGTAGGCAAGCTGCGCGCCGAGGTAGGCGTGCGGGTCAATGTCCGCGTTGAAGCCGTCGCGGAGCACCGACGTGCCGAAGAGCCAGTAGCAGACCTGAGCGAACGCCACGAGGTCGATCGCGTGGTAGTCGATCGAGAAGAGGAGGAACCCCGGGCGAGGGACGAAGACAGGCCGGATCCGCGGGTCGACGTTCTGCCCGTTCATGGACGGGTAGAGCGGCTTGCGGTTGACGCCCTTGCCGGTCTTGATCTCGTAGGACGAGGTCCGCCCGGTCTCCTTGAGCACGTCGAACGGGCAGTGGACCACCGAGCCGGAGATCCGCGGAAGCTCGGTCGTGACGAGCTTCTGGAGCGACTGGCGGTGCTCAAACTGCGCGAGCACGGGGTCGCGGTGCGAGATCCGGCCGAGGACGTCCTTGTCGGTCGAGATCGCTCCCGTGGGGGTCAGCTTGACGTCCTCGCCGAACGTCTTGCAGACCAACTCGACGCGCTCCTTGAGCGCCTTGGTGTCGACGCTCTCCGGCACCTCCGCCTTGATCTTGGGCGAGCCGTCGGGGTTCTTAGCGCCGTTGGCGTAGGGACGCGCCGGCTCGGCGGGGCGCAGGATCTTGTGCTTGATCAGCAGCGCGACCTTGTCGGGGGCAAGCTCGCGCGTGAGCATCTCCTCGACCTGGCGCTTGCGCTCGGAGTCGACGAGGAGGCCACGCGCGGTCATGAGGAGCAGGCCGAAGTCGGTGAAGGCCTGAAGCTCCTGCGTGGCCATGCTCGCCGCGTCGTAGCCCTTCTCGGCCGAGCGACGCAGCCGCTCCTCCTGGGCGCGGAAGACCCGAAGGTGGTCGACGGCGTCCTGAAGGGCGTACTGCGCGGCGGCCGGCGGGTAGTCCTTCGCCGACTTGCCGTCGAGGAGGTGGTAGTTGAGCCGCCAGGACTCGTCGCCCTTCTCGGCCGAGCGGTCCTCGCCGAAGTACTCGAAGACGAGCGAGGCGAGTTGATAGCTGATCGGCTTCGTGTTCCCACCGGGGAGGACGAGGTCGTCGAGCTTCCCATGCGTCGAGAGGTTGAGCAGCTTCTCGCGGACCTTCGTGCAGTAGACGCGCCCGGCGTCGTAGGCCGCGAACCACAGCGGCAGAAGCTCGGGCCACGTCGCGCTCGTGGCGGCGGCGTCGAACGAGGCGTTGTGGATCACGATCCCGAGGCCGCCGCCCGCGGCGGCCTTGAGCACCTCGGCCAGGGCGTCCTTCAGGCCGTCGACCGCGGCCACGAGCACGGGCTCCTGGCCGTCGGTCGCGAACGATCCGCAGACGACCTTGGGGGCAATCGCGCCGGGGCCGATCAGGTAGGTCTCGGTGTCGAAGGCCATGACAGGGACGGTCACGGCGCCGCCAGGGATGGTCGCGGCTGGGGCAGGAGCGTCGGCGACGGCGGTCACGCGGACCCCCGCTTCCTGAGCCGCGACAGGATCGTCGCCCGCTCCTGCTCCTGGCGCCGCTCCTGCTCCTGCTTGGCCGAGGCCCACAGCCCCACTCGCGGGTGCCCCCAGAGCGCGTCGACAGCCTCCTGCGCGATGTGCGGGACGTCCTCGATCTCGCACGGCCAGCCGCCGAGCGCGTCGACCTCCGTGATCAGGGACGTGACGTCGTCCGCGACCGCCTCGCCCTTGAGGAACGCCTTGACGGCCGGGTGAACCGTGATCTTGTCCCGGCTGACGGACAGGAGCGTCAGCCCCTCCAGGGTGCGCGCGCGGGAGAGCGCCACATAGGCCTGCCCGGGGGCGAAGACCTCGCCCAGGTCGACGCAGACCTTGGGGATCGTCATGCCCTGGCTCTTGTGGATCGTGATCGCCCAGGCGAGGCGCAGCGGATACTGGAGCCGACGAGCGACGCAGTAGTCGTCGTCGTCGCGCACGGCCCACCCCGAGAGCCCAACGTAGACGATCGTCCCGTCGTCCTTGCGGACGGGGATCGCCGGCGCAGAGGCCACCTCGCAGCCGTCGTCGTAACCGTTGCCCATCTCGGACGTGAAGTCGGACCGCCGTCCCATGGCGGGGACACGCGACGCGATCATGCCGTCGGCGCCGACGCCGGCCATGAGGGCCTCCTCGGGCGTCACGTCGATCACGGTCCCGAGGTCGCCGTTGACGAACCGCTCCCCGTTGAGGGTCGAATCGTTCACGAGGAACATGACTCGCGCCCCGACGCGGATCGAGAGCGTCTCTGGCGCCAGGCAGTTGTCGGAGAGGGTCTTCATGGAGGCGGTGCCGAAGGGGGTCTCGGCGCACTCGTCCTGGGCGTCGACGTCGATCGTCTCGCCAGGGAGCGAGAGGAGCTTCGCGGTGTTGATCCGCTCGGCCGTGGCGTTGGTCGCGACGAGGATCGTCGCGTCGTCGGGCGGGTTCGACACCCGACGAGACTTCAGAAGGTCGAAAGCCTCGTCGGAGACCTCGCCACGGCGCATGTCCTGAAGGATCGAGACGAAGGCCTGGTCGCTCTGCCGCATGACCTGCGTGAGTTCGACGGTGACGAGGTCGAGGTCGGCCCAGGTCTTCGCGAAGAACGGGTGGCGCTGCGGGACGTCCGGGGTGCTCACAGGCGGAAGCTGCGCCATGTCGCCGACGAAGACGATCCGCACGCCGCCGAAGGGCTCCCCGGGCCGACTACGAGCGATCCTGAAGAGGAGGTCAGCCGCCGCCAGCGTCCGATCTCCGATCATGCTCACCTCGTCGACGAGGAGCACGTCGATCAGGGAGAGTTGAGCGGCCTTGTGCTTGAACCACCAGCCGTTGCGGTTGAGCGCCCTTCGCACGCAGTCGTGGTAGCGCAGCCCGGAGATCCGGTGGAGCGTCCGCCCACCGAGGGGCAAGGCGGCGATCCCAGTGCTCGCGCAGCGGGCCACCCTCGTGCCGCGAACCTCGGCCACGTCGAGCCACCGCTTGAGCACGAAGGTCTTGCCGGTCCCCGCAGCGCCCGTGAGGAAGACGTTGCGGCCCCCGTTGCACAGGACGTCGAACGCGAGCCGCTGGCCGTCGTTCATGCCGACCAGGGCTTCGGCGTAGACCGCCCTCGCGCGGGCCCACCGCTCCTCGGTCTTCTTGAGGAAGTGCGCCGCGTCGGCCTCGGAGACCCGCTGCGCGGTGCGCCGCCCGGCTTCGGCCAGGGCGTCGAGGCCGACCCACTTCTGCCTGCTCTCCGCGTCGTCCTTGCGCGGGATTCCGAAGACGGTCACCCGCAGATCCCCTTGAGCGTCAGCCCATGCAGGACGCACTTCAGGCCGAACCCGCCGACGGGCGCGCCCTCGGCGCCAGGGAAGAAGAGGCTGACGCGGAAGGCCTCAAGGGCCTGGATCTCGACGGGCCTGCCGCTGACGGTCACGTCGTAGGGCTGGCGCGAGTCGTCGAGCTTGCGGATCACGCTCGACAGCGGGACGGTGATCAGGGTCGAGGTCGCGAAGCGGAACTCGACATACCCAGCGTCGATCAGGCGCGCGACCTCGTCCGCGTGCGCCGTGGCGTCGGGGACGATCGACCAACCGTACCAGTAGAAGTGCCAGGCCTGAGGCAGGCACCCGCCCATGCCCTGGATGTTGCAGTCCTTGCCGAACAGCTTGGTCTGCGGCGCGCAGTCCTGCGGCGGAAACGCGAACACCCGAGGGTTGACGAAGAAGTCGATCTGCCGCACGCCGCGCTGAACGATCTCGCGGTCGACGAGCGGCTCCTTGCGCGGGCGACCGGCGACGATGCCGGCCCTCGTGATCGGAACGACTCGCACGGGGCCTGGGCCGAAGGAGGGCGCCTCGGTGTCGTAGAGCGCCTCGCGGCGCGCCTTGACGGCGCGCTCCTCACGCGCGACCTCCTCCTTGAGGCGGGCGGCGTCGACGGCGAGGGCAGCGAGAGTGGCCCGGAGCGCGTCGGCCTTCTCTTGATCGGCCTTCTCCCGCTGGGCGGCCTTCAGTCGACTGGTCTCCTCCTCAAACGCGCGAAGGGCCGCGTCGTCGCGCTCCTTCAGCGCCTTGAGGTTGGCCTCGTGGCGCTCCTCGTCGGCCTTCTTCTCCGCGTCGAGGTCGGCCTTCTCCTGCGCGAGCACCTCCTCCTCGGCCTGGTCGAGGGCATTCTTGAGCGCCTCGCGCTTGCTCTGCGCCGGCGGCTTCGCAGCCGGGCGCAGGGCCCGGCGAACGATCGCGCGACACCCGACGAAGGTCGCGGCCCAGGACACCAGCGCGACCGTGCAGTAGACCGCCGCGTCGGCGGCCCCGGCGACCGGCAGGAAAAGCCCCTCCATGACACCCTCCTTGTGCGATGCCGAGGGCGGGAGTCGAACCCGCAACCTCCCGACCTTGCGGCCTGGGCTCCACCTTTCCCGTCAGCGCGGGCGCCCGCGCTGGGGGTTGAGCTACCTCGGCGAGGCCCGCGCGGGCCAGGATCGCTCCTGGCCCGCGCGGCGGGCTGGCTACCCCTCGGCGGCGACGAGCTTGTCGAGCAGGCCGTTGGGGTAGAACTTGGCGACCTCCTCGGGCGTGAGGATCGCCTTGGCCTCCTTGAAGGAGTAGCCCTTCACGTAGGCCTTCTGGGGGCGCTCCTCCATGGCGCCCGACTTGACCTTGACGATCCGCGGGGCGTTGTTGACCTCGATCAGGAGGTTCTTCAGGGGCTGCGCCTCCGCGAGGCAGGCCTGAAGCTCCTCGAAACCGATCGCCTCGGCCGGGGCGTTGAGGACCGCGCACAGGAAGCCCTTGAGCTTCTGGTCGAAGACCTTGGCCGCCGCGCCGGTGGAGAGGAGCAGGTCGACGACCTCCTCCCCGACGTAGCTGGTCGGGAGGTTCGGCGGGGCCTCCAGGCACCGCACGACCGTGCGCTCGATCGCCACGTACTCGCCGCCCTGGCGGAACGAGTTGCCGAGGCGCACGGCGTCGAGCCGCATGAGGTAGCGGCCGAACTTGTCGAAGTTGCGGTTCTGGCCCAGCGCCTTCGTGCTCTTGAACTTCGTCGCCAGCGCGCCGTTCTGATCCATGATACCCATGTTGCTTTCGTCCTCTTCTTTGATCAACGTCAACGTTCACGTTCAACGAACACCGTCGAACGCTCAGGAATCTACCACGGAACACTCCGTGGTCAACTGATCGAACACCTCGCGCGGACGAAGGCGGCCGACTCGCGGTCGCCCGCCCGCTCCAGCGTGGTCAACACGCGCCGCCACTGGTCGGCCTCGGGGACGACCTTCCCCCCGGCGCGCAGGAGGGACTGCCACACCTGCAACGGCGCCTGGTGGCGGCTCTCGCGGACCGAGAGCACGAACCCGGCCTTCTTGATCAAGCCCTGGCGCGCCGCGTAGAGCATGCGCGGCCCGAGCGCGCGGTTGTCGCGGGTCGCGGCCGGCGAGTCGGCCAGGGCCTTCCACACGTCGTCGGACGTGAAGAAGTCGCGCTCGCGCGCGAGGCGCTGGATCATGGCGTCGGCGACGAGGAGCCACCGGGCGTCGGCGCCGACGTCGGCGCGACGCATGCCCTCGACCTTGGCCTCGTGAGCGGCGTCCGCGGCGGTCACAGGGGCTCCCTCGTGTCATTCTTCAGGCGCCAGCCGCGCTCGGCCAGCTTCGCGCGCACCTCGTTGAGCGAGGTCTGCCCGAACCGAGGAAGCATGCAAAGGTCGTCCTCCGAGAACGTCAGGAGGGTGTCGATCGTCAAGATACCGCTGTCGACCAGCGACCCGGTCGCTCGCCGGCTCAGACCGAGCGTCAAGATCGAGCCCTTCAACCCCTTCGGCATGTCCTGCGAGGCGTCCTCCTTCTCCTTCGCGGCGGCGAAGCGCGTCGTCTGATCGACGAAGACGAAGACGTCAGCGCAGCAGTGGTCGCAGAGGACCATGTTGCGCTTCTTCTCGATCTTGAGCCACCCCTCGCTGTCGCCGCGGACCGTCAGGCTGAACGCCCCCCAGCCCTTCGGGGGGCAGCCCGCCAACGCCCCCTCCTCCTCCGACACCGCCCCGCACCGATCGCAGTCGGTGCGCGTGATCACCTTCGTCGCCATTCGCTCCTCCTCCTGCCGCTCCTGCCGCCCGGCCTGGATCTCCGCCGAGCGCGCCATCATGACGCTGTGGATATAGGCCCTCGACGGGATCAGGCCCCCGAGCATGACACGCCGGTCGAACTCGTTAGGAATCATGTCCCCACACCATGCCGCACTTCTCGCAGAACGTCGTCGCCTTCTCCCACACGGCCCCCTCGATCCTGACGCTCCGGCGCCGCAGGGCGCTCTTGTTGACCCGCCGGTAGAGGCAGGCTGGGATCGAGACCTCGACCGAGACGAGGACGCGCTGGTGCTCTTGTCCCTTCGGACACGCGCAGTCGAAGAGGCGTCGGGTGGGGTTCTCGCGCTTGGCCACGGCTACTCCCCCCTCACCTCAAACCCGCACAGCGCGTTGATCCTGGCGACGACCTTGCAGGAGAGGTCCGTCAAGTGCCGATTGATCCCCAGGGAGGACTTCCCGCACGGGTCATAGTCGTAGTCGACCTGATCGAACGCGAGGAGCTTCGCGAGCCGCGCAATGTCGGTCTCGGACTCGATCTCGGCCATGATCTTCTGCCGCGTGAGGACGTCCTCGCCGCTGCGTCCGCCGCCGCCTCCGAAGACGCTCACCGCTCCTGCTCCTTCTGGAGGAGCCCCTCGACGCGCGAGGCGCACGACGGGCAGGCCAGGACCGATCGCCGCAGGTATCCGTTGGACAGCAGCCGCAACTCGATCTCGACCCAATCGGTCAGATCGGAGATTGCCAGCGTCGTCCTGTCGCAGAACGCACACTCGACCTCGGTCACGGTCCTCCCCTCCTGATCCACGACGGCCACCGATCGTTCGGGAAGACGCCCGAGAGCGGGGAGCAGTGCTGCACGCGGAAGCACGCTCCCTGACAGTCGTGGTGGCACGCCCCGCCGTCGGGGCACCGGTTCTTGGCCGATCCGCCCACAAAGACCTCTCCCTGGCCCTCGTTCTCAGCCGCGAACACGATCGTTCCCAGCTTCCACGGAGGGATCTCCTTGGCCTTGGCTGTCAGGCGCTCGACCGACTCGCGCAGGGACATGCGGCTTATGCTCCTCGCAATACCACGCCGACATATCAACGGCTCCGCAACAGCAGCGACCGTCGTAGAAGAAGGTCGCCTCGCGGTCGCACTGCACGATCGCAGAGAACGGCTTCGGGTCGTGGGACACCGTCGAATACGAGCACTTCAGGTTGCGGACCATGCGAACTACCCGAACTTCTCGCGCAGCGACTTCTCGCCCTGCGCGTCGAGCTTCTTGGGCTGGAACCCAAGCTCGTTCAGGACCGACTGATCATAGATCCGCGGCAGCGGGTCATACTGCGCGATCAGCACCTTCTGCGACGAGCCCGTGCTCTGCTGGACGTATGTCGCGTCGCGCAGGCACGCCGACAGGTTCTTGAGGTCGAAGTCGGTGCCGGCGTAGTCCTCGCTGCCACCCGCGGCCTTGACCGCCGGCGCCATGAGCACGTCGACGCGAAGCTCGTCCGCAAGCTGCCCCGTGCGGTGCGTGCGCGAGAGGAACTGCTCCGCCTGCCCCGCGCTCCGGGGCCACTGCACGACGCACTGATGCTCAAAGGCCTGGAGGTTCTTGCCCGTCCCGTGGGCGACGATCGAGGCCACGACGAGCTTCTTGCTGTTCGACGGGTCCATGATCGCGCGGTTGTGGGGCTCGCCCGCCGGCGCGCAGAGCACCCCGTAGGGACCGTGGGCGCCACCAGGGACGTCGGCCCACAGCGCCTCGTCGCTCTTGAGCACCTCGTAGAGCCACTGCCCGACCTCGTTGTGATAGATCCACAGCAGGCCGCCGACCTTGCCGTGCTGCTCGCGCAGCGCACGGGCCCAGTCGCGCGCGGCGCGGACCTTGTAGTCGCACACGCGGACCGCCTGGCTGTCGCGCTCGACGAGGTCGTCCGTCGAGCCGTCCACGCCGACGCCGGCCGCCTTCCAGGCGCTCCAGGCGTCGTAGAGCACCTGCCCGACATTCTTGGCCCCGTTGCGGGCCATGTCCTGGCCGACGAGGAACGGGGTGTCGAGGCCGGCCTGGTGGGAGCCGTCGGCGAACCACTTCCGCAGCGCCTTGGCGTAGTTGCCGTGGGCGAGGTGCCGAGCGATCGAGCGGTCGACGACGTCCTTCGCCTCGACGAGCGAGAGGTTCTTGCGCTTGGCGACCTCGTCGGCGACCGGCCAGGTGAGGCGGTAGTAGAACCCCGCGGTGAGTTCATAGAGCCACTTGAACTTGTGGATCGCGTGGTCGATCGGGTCGCCGTTGGGCGTCACCCAGTCGTCGTCGACGCGGCGCACGAGCGCGTCGAGGGCAACCTGCTGGCCGGGCACCGCGTGCGTGACCTCGCGCGTGGCAATGATCAGGGTGCTCGGCACGCCGGCGTCCGTCGCGGCGACGACCCCGGGGCAGGTGTTCATGCGGAGCTTGTGCGCGCGCCTGAAGCCCGAGACGTCCATGGGCAGGAGGCCCTTGAGGGCCTCTTCGCGGAAGTGGAACTTCGCCCAGTCGACGAGCGGCGCCATGGGACGCTTCATGTCCTCGCTCGGGTCCGCGTCGGTGTCGACGACCTCCGACCACTGATACGCGAGGTCCGGCGCGTGGGGCAGCGGGCTGCGGACCCCGAGCGTGGGCTTCAGGAAGTGGTGGTAGTCCTTCACGCTCTTGTTCGTGATCGATCCCGAGAGGATCACAAGCTGCGGGAGCTTGCGGTTCACGTAGCTCATGAGGCGCTTGGTGCGCGCGGCCGAGCGGTTCTTGAAGCGGTGGGCCTCGTCCACGATCAGGAGGCCCGGCTCGATCAGGTCGAGGAGCTTGCTGCCGTCGCGGGCGCTCATGAGGCTGTGCGGCATGACGAAGCAGCCGCGCTTGTAGTTCGTCGCCAGCGCCTCGCGCCGCGCCTGCGTCATGCCGCCGCCGAGGCCGACGAAGGGGACGGTCACGGGCACGCGGGCGCGTGCCCACTGAATGTCTGGCGGCCGGTTGCCGATCTGCTGCATGACCTGCGGGTAGACCTCTGGCGGCACGAGGTAGAGCGACCGGTTGGGCAGGTCCGGCGTGCCGGCCTGGAGGAGCTTCTGGGCCGTGCGGCGCCAGTAGCGTTCGGCGACGAGGATCGAGGCGAGCGTCTTGCCCGCCGAACACGGAAGCGGGGCGAAGACCCCGCCGTAGCGGTCGTAGAACACGACCACGCGCGCCTGGCCCTCGCGCAGGCGGAAGCCGCTCTCGTAGGCGGCGGCGAGCACGTTGCGCCGCGAGAACTCCTCGACCTCGGCGTCGGTGAGCGGTCCGGCGATCGGGATCGAGCAGATCCGGCGCACGTCGGAGTACTGCGCCGGATCGTCCGTCTTCCAGGCCACCTCGACGCGCTTGGCCAGCGCGGGGTGTAGCCCGCCCCCAGAGGGGGCGGCCTCCGGCATGACGTTGGTGATCACCACCGCGCCTGAGGCGGCGGCCAGGTTCGCCGCGTCGTCCTTGACGGTCACTTGTCGCCCTTCTTCACGAAGATCGTCCCTTCGCCTCCACAGACGGAGCAGGCCTGGTAGCGGTGCCAGACGTCCCCCTGCGGAGACTCGGGGCACCTCACTTCCTCGATCCCGAGGAACTTCAGGAGGCTGTCGAAGCGATTCTTGAGGTCGTCGAACTCCCGCTGCGAAGGGACGTCAATGTCCATGGCTCCTCCGAACGACGGGCCCTCCGAAGAGGGCCCGTCGTGAACGATCCCGGCCTCTAGACCTCGTAGACCTCGGCCGCCGAGGGCTTGAGCGCCAGCACGAACGTCTTGAGGTCGTGCGTGAGGGTGTCGAACGCCGGCGACGTGACGACGTGACCGTCGATCATCTCGGCCACCTCGCCGATCTGCGCCACGAGCGCGTCGGCGCGGTCGAACGGCTTGAGCGCGTAGTAGCTCTCGGCCCCGCGCGCCTCGGCCAGGGCCTCGGCCGCCTCGGCGAAGATGCTCTCGATCGGCATGACCTTGACCGGCCCGCGGTGCCGGCTGGGGTGGCACCCGAGGCACAGGACGAAGCCGGTCGTGGCCTGGGGCGCCGTCGCGGGGGTGAACTTCTGCGCGAAGGCCTCCATCGCCAGCGGCGTCTGCGTCGGCGTGGCGTCCGTCGCGGGCGTCTCGGCCTTCTTGCGCCGCCCGCGCTTCGCGGGCGCGGGCGCCTCGGCGGCGGGCTGGGCCTCCGGGGTCGGGGTCGGCGCGGGCGGCGGGGTCGGCGCGGGCGGCGGGGCCGCCTCGTGGACGATCCCGGCCTTCGCGGTCGCGGTCATGCGGCCGTCGGCGAAGGTCCACGCGAACTGGTCGCTCGTGGGGCGCCCCTCCTGGGCCGCGAGGCTGTCGCAGACCTGGCACGGGTAGCCCCGGCTGTTGACCCCCGTCCCCGAGCACGCCTTGCACGAGGGCGCCGCCCACGGCATGGGCTGCTGCCCGTTCTGGGCGGCGGGGGGCGCGGGCGGGGGCGCCGCCTGCGGCGACTGGGCCGGGGGCGCGGCCGGCGCGGTCGGGTTCACGGACACGGCGACCCGCTTCAGCAGGCTGGACACGCTCGCCGCCGCCGCGGGCGGCGGGGCCGCCTGCGGCGCGGGCTGGGGCGTGGGCGCGACGGGCGGCGGGGCCGCCTGCGGCACGGGCTGCGGCGCGGGCGTCGCGGCGGGCGCGACCCCGGGGCGCTTGATCATGTTCAGCAACGCGGACGACATGGGATCCTCCTTCTTCTGGTTGTTCTGGTCGTTGTTCTTGCCGCCCTTGATCCGGTCGGCGTAGTCCTCCGGCGACTCCTTGCCGCCGCAGATCCTGACGAACTGGCAGACGCCGTAGGCGTTGCAGGCCGCGAGGCCATGCGGGGGGCCGGGGACGGTCGTCCAGTCCTTGAGCTTCGCGGTCGAGGCCATGACCCGCGCGCGGTTGGCGAGGTCGTTCCAGGCCTGCTCGATCTCCGCGCGCGAGACGCTCGTCTTCGTCTTGCGGACGCGGGGCTGCTTGCCCTCGCGCCGCTCGCCGGTCGCCGTGGCGGTGCAGAACACGTTGTGCTGGATCTCGACTTCGGCGGGCGGCTCCTCGCCCCGCATGATCGCCTCCATGACGAGCGATCCGGCGTAGACGAGCATCTGCGTGTTCTTGCGGAGCGCCTCCTCGCTCTTGGCGTAGTCCATGGAGGACGTCGTCTTGTGGTCGACGACCTTGGCGCGCGTCGTGAGGTCGCGGAAGCCGTGAATGTCGATCGACAGGGGCTCTCGATCGGGACCGCCGCCGGCGCCGCCAGGCGCCTCGTCGCGCACGAGCGGCAGGAGGAACTCGCTCTCGACCTTGCGCCCCGGCTCGCGCACGAGGAGCCCGTGCTGCTCCCCCATGGTCACGAACCGCTTGATCAGGTCGGCGTCGGCGGGCGAGATCGTCGCGTCCCAGCCCTTCGGGTAGAGGTCGACCGGGGCCCCGTCGGGGCCCCGGCCCAGATCGTCCGCGAGCAGCCACCGCTCAAGAACTTCGTGGAGCGTCGTGCCGAAGGTCTGCGACGTGGTCTGGATCGACGGTAGACGGCGGACGTAGGAGAACCACCACTTCCGGTTGCAGGACTCCCGCGAACCGGCAAACGACTCCAACTGCGTCGCGCTGACGCGCATGTGCATTGTAGGCTCCGTCGTTGTCGTTTGATTCGTCGTCGATTCTTAGCGCGTCGTCGTCGTTCGCGTTGTCGTCGTCGTCGTTCGTATTCAGTGTTCGTCGTTCGTCGTCAGGTCAGACACACTACCGCATGTTCGTCGCCGGTCAAGGGGCGCCAGCCGACGACCCGCCCACCGACGAAGAGCCGCACTCGCGGAGCAGCCGCTGAAGGACGTCGCTCTTGTAGCCATGATCGGCGGCTTCGGCCGCGAGGGTGTCGAGCAGCACCTCGGACCACCGCGCGCGCTTACGCTCCCCGCGCCCGGTCATGAACGCACGCACCTCGGCCTTCCCGGGGAAGACGGACTGCGGGGCCTGGAGGCCGCGCAGGACCGATCCGACGACCTTGTGGTTCAACTCCTTCTTGGTGCGCGCCGCGAGGTCGTTGCGGAAGAAGTCGATCACGGCCGACGAGGTCACGAAGATCCGGTCCTTGACACCGAGCGCGGCGGCCTCGCCGACGCCGGGGAGGATCAGCCCGTCGCTCGTGGCCGACGACGGGGACTCGATCATGCGGATCAGGGTCTCGATCACGGTCGGGCTCGCGCCGCTGCGCGTGCTGACGTGCTGGAGCAGGTGCGGCGGCACGTAGCCGCGCATCTTGAACCGGTCGTGCGAGGGGTGCCGCTGGAAGTTCTCGTGAACCCAGAGAAGATGGCTGGCCAGGATGTTGTTGCTGGGCTCGCCCGAGGGGCCGCGAACCCAGCGGTGCCCGGGGCGGGACGTGTAGTCCAGGCCGCCGAGGCTCCGGAGGTAGTTCGCCGGCTCGTGGCCCACGTTGAGGTGGACCAGGCGCATGAGGAGGGCCTCGCGGTCCTCGGGGCTCATGTCCTGCTCGGTGCCGAACAGGCGCATGATCACGTCTTCGTTGTTGGCCGTGACGAGCGTCCGCACGGGGTTGCGGACGTCGACGGGCGTCTTGAACTTGCGGTTGACCTCCAGGGGGTCGCCAGCCGTCAACTGACGAATGAGCGCGCTGGGCTCGGTCCGCATGAACCTCGCCTGCATGAGGTTCTCGTTGATCACGAGGAAGGGCGTCCGCATGAACTTCGGGCTGAAGGTGCCGAAGTCGTTGTCGGAGGCGATCGTCTTGGTGTTGATGCACTCGGTGAGGCCGGCCACGAGCAGCGCCTTGCCGATCGAGGGCGGGCCAGCGATCGAGAGCACGGGCATGACGCCGGTCAGGTCGAGCGCCTTCGCGATCCAGTCGAGGAGCCGCTCGTCCCCGAACGACAGGAGCCAGCGGTGGCACTCCTCGTTGTAGACCCGAGGAATGTCCTCGCGGCGGTGATACAGCGGAACCTCAAGAAGAATCTCGCCGGAACCAGGATCCTCGATCAAGACGCCGCCCTTCATGCCGGGGCGCCTGGGGCAGCCAATGACGTGCTGGACGGGCGTGCAGTACTTCAGGATCGCCTCCTGAGGGCTAAGGAGCCTCACCCCCTTGTCGGTCACGATCACGAGGTCGACCACGTCGCCGAGCCCGGCTTGGTGCATGGCCGGGATCAAGAGATCCTTGGGCACTCCGTCGGCGGTGTAGTAGCCGTTGCGCTGGAGGACGTGGTAGGTGCCGCCGGGGCTCACGACCAGCCGCCGCGAGATCGCCAGCCCCTTGGCGGTCGCGCCCTCGGCCTGGAGGAACGGCTCGTAGGTCGTCCACTCCGCCACGCCGGCGACGATCGAGTCCAAGGCGTCCTGGGCCTGCTGCTCACGCGCGGCCTCCGCGGCCTCGGCCTCGGCGGCGGTCGCGGCGACCTTGGCCTCCTCCTTCGCCCAGTACTTGCAGATCGCCGTCCAGAGGATCACCTCCCAGGGCTTGCCCTTGTCGTCGGGCGCGAACTGCTGCACGGCCGGCAGGAAGAGCGCGTAGATCGCCTCGGGGCCCGTCGCGGCCTTGTGGAGGTTCTCGACGCCCTTGTCGTCCACGGCCGTGGCCTTGAGCGGGTGGAGCAGCGCGCAGGCCTGGCCCACGACGCGCTGGATCGAGGTGTCGCGCTCGCCCTCCTGGGCCAAGGGGCGGCCCTCAAAGGCCACCAGGCCGGACTCGGTGCCGTGAAGCTGGCGCTTGGCGAGCTTCGCCCACTCCCATAGGTCGCCGTTCTTCTGGACGCGGGCCGCGACGCTCTCGTCGGGCATGGGGCCGTCGTAGAGGCGCGCCGCGACGGTGACGCCGTCGCCGGACGAGCGAGGCTTGACCGCGATCGTGATCGCCGTGAGGTCGATCTCGTTGCGAGGCTGGAGGTCGATCTCGCACGGCCAGGTCGGCTTGCCCTCGCGCATGACCTTGGGGAGGCGGAAGAGCCGCGTCCAGTCCACGCACGCCCAGTCGACCTTGAAGGTGCCGGCGTCGAGCGTGACGCCGGCGTCCTCCAGGCGCTTCGCCAGCCCGCACAGGAACGGCTCGACCCGCTCGACGTCGATCGGCTTCGCCAGCTTGTAGACGAGGCGAGCGCCCTTCTTCGTGACGTAGAAGGCGTAGGCCTCGGAGAGCAGCGGATCGTTCGCGAAGGCCTTCGCCAGGCCCGCCACGTAGGCGTCGACGTGCGGGTCGTCGGGGCCCGCGCCCCAGGCCTTGTGGTCCTTCGTGTCGAGGTCGAAGGCCGCGAAGTTCATGACGATCTTGACGCCACGATCCTTGAGCGGCTGGACCGACGCCTTGTTGCAGCGCGGCCACGAGGGCTCCACCCACTTGACCTCGCCCGTCGCGTCAGGGGCGTCGATCACCCCGTAGCAGACGAAGTGCGCGTCGTGGGACCACTCCTTGGTGAAGGCCTCCTCGGGGGGTGTGGCTCCGGCCACACCCCCCGGGCCGACGAGGCCCTCGTTGACCAACTGCACGAACTCGTCCACGTTCTCGGCGCCGCAGACCTTCTGGTCGCGCAGGACGAGCATGGGGGTGGGAATGCCCACGGGGGCGGTAAGGCCCGCAGGGTCGGTGCCCATGGTGTGACCTCGGCGTTGGTCACGAGGCGGTCGAGGCTGTCGGCCGTCGTCGTGGACCGGGGATCTTACCCGACGGGGGTGTCGAGGCAACTCGACGAAGACGCCGCCTCCGTCGGGGCGAGCCCGCGCTTCAGCCGAAGCGCGTCCACGGCGGCGCGGCTGCGCTCAAGGATCGCCTCGGCGGCCTCGACCTCCGCCTGCTCCTGCGCGTCGGCGAGGTCGCGATCGAAGGACTCCACGTCGAGGAAGATGACCGAGAGCCCCCGACGGGCCGCCTCCTCCCACCACTGACGCAGCGCCACGGGCGTGCGGAGCGGGCGGCTCGTGAGGAGGTAAAGCCCCTCGGATCGATCCTGCGCGACGGCGCGACCGTCGCCGGGGCACTCGACGCGGCAGCGATCCCCGCGCCCGCAGCCGGCACAAGTCGACTTGTTGACCCGCCGCCCCTTCCGCAGGCGCTCGCGCGCTTCAGCGGCGGTCACGCGCTCGGGGTGCGGGACGCGCTGATAGTCATGGTCCCCGAAGCACCCGAACTTGCACGGACCAGAGGTGCGGCACGCGAAGCACTGCTTGTCCGTGAGGCGGGCCCCGAGGACCAGGCGCAGGGCATGCTCGCTCGGCGACACCCGCGGACGCCTGGGGCGGCCCTGAGGCTTGTCGACGATCGTCTCGTAGTTGCGCTCGCGGTTCTTGCAGTTGACGCAGCGGACGCAGTCGCAGTCGCAGCCCATGGCACCTCCTGGGTGTGGCCGGGGACCGTAGCACGACCCCGGACCTAGTCAAGCGACAGTATCGTGTAATGCGGTCCGTGCCGTCGCTTCTTTCGCGCAAGCACGGTTGACACAGATCATCACGGTTAAACATTCCATGAGTGATTCTCTCAACAATCGAAGCCTGAACCGTTTATCTTCCCGTACACCAGAATCACAGGTTATGAGAGGTAATCGTGGTACAGGAAGGAGGGTGTTTTTCGTACTTACAGATATTTCTGTAAGTAGTACTTTTGTGGGTACTCTATATATCTGACTACCCCTCGTAACCTGTGATTCTGGTGTACGGATCGCTAACTAGCCGTCACTTTGGCACATGCGAGAATCGCACTTGATTCGCTCAACTGTGATGATATGTGTCAACCGTGCTTGCGTGAAAGAAGCGCATCGACAGCCATTGTCTGATGAATCTGCCCGAAAACGAAGCAACCCAGGGCACGGCCCTGGGTTGCTTCGGTCACGGATCGCCGACGGCTGTCGGCGCGCTTGGACTTAGGCCTCGGCCACCGCGAGCATCTCGACCCAGGGCCCACTCGACGCAGTCGGCGGGCTGGGCCCACGAGCCCGAGGCCTCCAGCAGCGAGGTAGGGGGCGGCGCGATGCAGCCCCTCTCGACCCTCGCACCCCCAGGACGCGCGCCCTCGCGCCTGCTGACGCCTCGACCTCGCCCCGCGACGCCGCGCGGGCTCCCCAGACGCCCTTCGCTGTAAGCCTCGAGGCCGCAATGCTTTAAGTCGACCCTTCGCGGGAGCGCGTACCCTCTACTATGGGGGCCTCGCGCGCCCGAGATCCCATGAATCACAAGGTCAGCCGCAGCAGCGACTTCCGACAAGGCCCTCCCCCAGGAGCGATCCGCGCCTCCCAGGTTCGAGGTTCCTGCGAATCACAACGACTGCCGCCTCATAGCCTTAGACTACCCTCGTGATACGGCGCTTGCAGATGTCGGGGGGCGGCGCTAGTCTCGCGGTGCCTCGCCCGCGCGGCGAGGCCCGCGACGATCCTTCCCCCGCTGCGACCGCCGCCCCCGCCGCCCGCCCCCTCGCCCCGCGCCCAGCGCGCGCAGGAGGGAGCCCGGCGGGAGGCCGTCGCCCCGCGGTCCTCGACGCCAGCCCCCCGAGGGGGCCCCCCTCCCCGCCCGCGCAGCCGCGCGCGGCCGGCGAGGCGCGGGCCCCGGGTAGGGGTGCAGGCCTGACAAGTGACCCCCGACGCGCGCCTTGAGGGCGCGCGCCCGTCCCCCGCGAGAGCGGCTCTCGCCGGCGCCCCGTAAGGCGCTGGCAGGATCCCGGCCAGCGCGCGGGGAGCGAGCGCGCGCGGGAGAGGCGCGCGGGAGGGGGACGCCCGCCCCGGTCGCCTGCGACCGCGGCCTGGGCGCGGTCGCCGGGAGAGGGATCCCGCGCTCGCGCTCCGGTCGTGGCCCGCGGCGCCCGCGAGGCGGGGCCCGGCAAGCGCGCCCGACGAGGGCGCGTGGGGCCGGGTGGGTGGATCCGACTCCGACGGCCGAGGTCGAGGGGGCGCTGCGGCGCTCCGCGTCTAGGTCTCGCAGCGCAGAGGATCCCGGCGGGAGACGTCGCGAGGACGTCCCGGGGGTAGTTCTGCGAGTTCAGCCGAGGACACAGCGCACGGCGGGGAGGGGAGCCCAGAGGAGAGCCCGAGGGCCTACTCGCCGAGTCGTCGCCGAAAGCGGCAACTCGGAGAAGAGGGGGACTACCGGCGACACCCTCCGACCGCTGCCGAGCGAGCCTGCTGCCCCAGAGGCATGAGGCCGACGCCAGCGCAAGGGGACGGGCCATGGACGCAGCGCCATGGCCCCAGGGAAGCCGAGGAAGGGGCTCCGATCCTGTCCGGGGCGTGGCCGCCCCGCTGATGATGGCCCTGGAGGGCCGAAACAGGTTCTACGAGGTCCCGCCCGCGAGGGGCGGCAAGGAGCAAGATCATGAACTGCGACAACATCGTCGTCCTGGCCCGCCGGCCCGCAACCATCTGCCTGGTCTGCCGCGACCCGCTCGCGGCGGACGAGGCCGGGCGCGTCGAGTGCGACGCCTGCGGCGCCGCGTGGCACGAGGACTGCGCCGACGCCTGCCAGGCGATCGGCTGCGACGGCGACGGGGTCGTCGCCGAGGCCGCGACCGCGATCGACAGCATCTACAGCATCTCCTCCGCCCCCCATGGGGTCGGGATCGTCCTCGTCCGCCTCGCCGCCGACGCTCCCCGCCGCCGCAGGAGCGCGTGGCTCGCGGACGAGGACCGCCACCAGGCGATCGTCGCGGCGGCGACCCAGATCCTCGCCCGGCGCGTGCGCTCCGGGGCGCCCTGGAGCGAGGAGGGGGCCTACGAGGCGCTGTACGCGGCGCTGGACGACGCGGACTCCGACGACGCGGTCCGCGCCGGCCGCGAGTGGCCGAGCGCCTGGGCGCGGCGCCTCGACCTCCTCGACGGCGACGCCGTCGAGGCGGTCGCCGGCGCCCTGGAGGTCTACTGCCCCGGGGCCTACGAGGCCCAGGTCGCCGTCCTCGGCGACCCGCAGTTCTGCGGGTCGGTCGACGTCGTCAACGTCGGCCGCGACCACGTCCTCGTCGGGGACGGCGTCGAGCCGGCGCGCCTCCTCGTCGCCGAGGCCGACTGGGCCTACGAGGTCGACAAGGTGACGACGCGCTACCGGCGCGACTGCGTCGTCGGCGGCTACGGCATGGGCGGCGAGGACGACCGCGGCAACTACATCGACTCCAACGACTACGCGGTCGACTGGGGCGCGCTGCCTCTCACCGCGGACCTGGGCCTCTGCGGCCCCCTCGCCCACCGCGTCGAGGAGGCCATGAAGGCCGTCGACGCCCTCACCCCCCGGGGCCTCGCGGACCTCGCGGAGGCGCTCGACGTCGACATCCCCGACGCGCTGGCGCGCGCCGGGGCCGGGCGCAGCGCCCGGACCCTCCTCGACGGCGCCCCGGCGCGCTCGCGCCGGCAGGCGCGCGCGGCGCGCCGCTGCGCGGAGATCCTCGCCCGCGCCTAGCCGAGGGCGCCCGCCGCGAGGCGGGCGTAAGGCCCCCGCGAACGATCGCGGGCCCGGTCCCAAGTCCGGGGTGTTTTGCGAGTTCGTGGCTCAGGTCGCCGGAGGTCTGGTGCCCGGTGTGCCAAGAGGAGGTGTCGTGAAGTCGAAGAAGAAGCCCACCTGGGCCGTCGCGCTGGCCCGCACGGCCAGCGCCCAGCAGGACTACGCGCTGGCCATGGCTGCGATCTCGCAGCACGAGAACTACGACGGCGAGTTCGCCGCCGTCGCGGCGGCCCTGGACGAGGAGCACGCCCCCGCGCAGGCCGACGACTACGCGGAGGAGACCTACGCGAGGGTCGCCGCCGCTGGGGCGAGCCCGGCGCTGCGCGCCCGGGTCGCCGTCCTGCTCCTCAAGGGGCGCGACGTCCCCTAGCCGAGGGCGCCCGCCGCGCACGCGCGGCGGGCGTAAGGCCTCCGCGGGATCGTTCCCGTGGACCCGGTCCCAAGTCCGGGGTGTGTGACCCGGCTCTTGCGTGTGGTGAGCAGTCTGGTAGTCTACGGTCTGCCTTCGGTATGTTTTGCGAGTTCCCGCCCGCGAGGGGCGGCAAGGAGTACGAGATGACCGACACGAGCAACGCCCGCGGCGCCGAGCGCCTCAACCGCTTCCCGACGTTCTGCGTCCGCTGCCAGCGGCGCGTCCCCGAGAACCACGGACGGCTCTTGCGGACCGCCGAGGGCTACGCCGCCGACTGCGGCGGCATGACCCTCGCCCCGGCGTCGAAGTGGGAGAACTTCGTCCCGTCCCGCTTCCAGGCGGCGATCCCCGAGGCCCTCAAGAACCTCCCGCACGTCGTCCTGGCCGCCGTCGCCGGCAGTGGCAAGACCAAGACCTTGGAGTGGCTCGCGAACGTCTTCCCGCACCTCCTCGGGAGGACGCTGGCGCTCTCCTTCAACCGCCAGATCGCGGAGGAGCTTCGCTGCCGCATGGGCGGCGCGGTCGAGTGCCGGACCCTGAACTCGTTCGGCGGGGGCGCGCTCACGGCGTGGCTCCGCACGACGGGGATCAAGGAGCCCGGCAAGCCGGACGAGCACAAGCTCCGCAAGCTCGCGGCGCGCCTCTACCCGGTCGAGAACCACCCCCACGCCGAGGCCCACCGGGCGCTCCAGGCCCCGCTGGTCGAGATCGCCGAGTTGGAGCAGGCGACCCTTGCCTGCAACCCGGCGAAGATCGCGGAGAACTACGGGGTCGACCTCGGGGAGGCCGACGTCGGCCTCCTATACCAGGCCGTCCCGGTCCTCGTGGCCGCCGCCCGCGAGGAGGCCGAGCGGGGCTGGTACGACTTCAACGACCAGATCATGCTGCCGGCGGTCGACCCGCGGATCGCGGTCCCGACGTTCGACACGGTCCTCATCGACGAGGCCCAGGACGTCAACGAGGCGCAGATGCGCCTCGTGCTGAAGGCCGCCGGCAAGGAGGGCCGCGTGATCGCGGTCGGTGACCGCTACCAGGCGATCTACGGCTTCCGCGGGGCCGGGATCGCCGCCTTCGACGACCTGCTGACGGGGCTGCGCGCGACGGCGCGCGGCGCGGTCGAGCTTCCGCTGTCGATCTGCTACCGCTGCCCCCAGGTCGTCGGCGCGCTCGTCAACGAGCGGAACCTGCTGGTCGACGCCGCGGGGGTGCGGACCGCGTTTGAGGTCCGCGAGGACGCCCCCGAGGGGCGGATCCTCGACCTCCACGAGGCCTCGCTCGTGGACGCGATCCTCGACCTGGGCGACGTCGCCACCCAGAAGGGGGCCGTCATGGTCCTCTGCCCGCGCAACGCGCCGCTCGTCCGGCCGTGCCTGGCGCTCCTCACCGAGGGCGTCAAGGCCTCGATCCGCGGGCGCGACATCGGGGCCTCGATCGTCAACATGATCTACAAGGTCAACCCCGGCGCGAAGCGGACCAAGGAGACGAAGATCGTCGGCCAGCAGCAGGTGTCGGTCCTCGTCAAGTGCCTCACGGCCCACGTCGAGAAGGCCGTCGAGAAGCTCCGCAAGGCCGAGAAGCTCAACGAGGCCCAGAAGATCACGGACCAGGCCGACGTGATCCTCGCCTTCGCGGCGAGCGCCGAGTCGGTGTCGGAGATCGTTCACGGGCTGGAGAGGATCTTCTCCGACTCGACCGAGGGGGTCGTCCTCTCGACGGTCCACCGCGCGAAGGGGCTGGAGGCCCGCCACGTCTACCTCATGGAGGACTGGCTCATGCCGTGGCCGCAGGCGAAGCAGACCTGGGAGAGGAGGCAGGGGCTGAACCTCAAGTACGTGGCCTACACCCGGGCGCAGGAGACCCTGACCTTCGTCTACGACGACCGCCACCTGCCCGAGGACCGGGACGAGGACGAGGCCTGCGGGCCGCCGGCCCGCGACGAGACGCCCGAGGACCGGGCCCAGGAGGCCCTGGAGGCGTTCGCGGAGGAGTCCGAGGTCACGCCCGAGGAGTCCGAGGCCGCCCTGGACGACCTCGCCGTGGCGCCCGCCACGCCCGAGGAGGAGACCGCCGCCGCCGTCGCCACCGAGGCCGCCCGCCTGCGCGGGCTGCCGACGTGGCCCGCGACCGGGGACGGCGCCTACGACCCGCCCCTCCTCGCGGACTGGCGGGAGATCGCCGCCGCCTACCAGGCGGCGGGCGTCGTCGCGACGCTCGACCGCCCCGAGGGCTGGCGCCAGCACGCGCTGACGCTCGTCCTGGGGGGCGTCACCGTCCGCGTCAGCACGACGTGTGACGGCGAGGGCCCCGCGCGGACGAAGGGCGCGAACGCGATCGACGTCGTCAGGGTCAACGCGCACGGCCGTCCGATCGGTGGCAAGCGCAAGGTGCTCCGCCGCGCCGGGTGGCGCGGGCGGGTCGCCGAGCGGGTGAACGCGCTCCTGCTGGGGGTGTAGGAGGCGTGACCACCGAGAAGGAGTCCCGCCGGCGCCGCCGGCGGGACGCGCGGAAGCACCGGGTCGCCTGCCCCTGCGGGCGGCCCGGGTGCGAGGTCGGGCGCGGCCCCGGCGGGGGCGTCCCCCGGAAGGTCCGGGCGTGGCGCCTGCGGAACGCAGACAACAAGGAGGACTAGCGTGACTTGGTTGAAGATCCTTCACACCTCGGACCTCGCGGAGGCCCGCGCCCTCGCCCGGGAGGGCTACACCCCGGTCGAGTGCTCGATCGGTGGGGAGTCCGTCGTGGACGACCTCGCCATGGACCACCACGGCGCCTACAGCTACCTCGACGGGGTGGCGGTGAGGGCCTACACCAGCGGGTATCACCGCGGATCGCGCGTGGAGCGCGACGCTCGCTTCGTCGTCACGGGCGCGGCGGACGCCGACGCGACGTTCGCCATCGCGGCCCTCGCCGGGCTGCTCCCCGACGGCCTCTCGGACCTCGCAGCGCTCGTCAACGCCGTCGACGTGGACCCGTTCTCGATCAAGCTGGAGGAGCAGGGCGACAACGGCGCGCGCCTCCTCCTCTTCAACCAGATGGCCTCGGGCGTCGAGGACGCGACGGCGTTCTACTCCGGCGTGGACCGCTGGCGCATGCTGACGGGCCCGCGCGCCCCCGAGGCCCTGCTGAAGGCGACGCTCGCGCAGGAGCGGAGCCGCGTGGAGGGGGCCTCGCGCGCCTCGATCGAGGCGCACGGCGGGATCCCCGTGGCGTTCGTCCGGTCGGCGCTCTGGGGCTTCGACGTGTGGTATCGGCAGCACCCGTGCGTCGTGGCGTTCCACGACGGCAAGGTCACGGTCGGCTGCCGCGACCTCGCGACGGCGGTCCGCCTGTTCGGCCCCGGCGGCCTCAAGGGCGTCTTCTCGTCCCTGGCCCCCGCCGGCTGGGGCGGGCGCGAGACCGTGGGCGGCTCGCCGCGCGGGCTGGCCCTCACCGAGTCGCAGGCCCGCGAGGCCTTCGCCACGGTGTGCCTGTCGGTGCGGAAGGGGGCCCTGTGAGCCGCCCGGAGTGCGAGTGCGGGTGCTCGGCGCGCCTCTCCCGGGACCGGGAGGGGCGCCTCGTGTGCGCGTGGTGCCGCGCGCACGAGGCGGGCGCGCCCTACGGGCGCTGCGACGAGTGCGACGGGGCGCGGCTGGAGGACCGGACGTGCGCCTGCAAGCCGACGCTGGAGGCGGTCCGGCGGGCGCGGCGCGAGAGGGGGCGGGCGTGGTGAAGTCGAAGAAGCGCGAGCGCGAGCGGTGCTCGCGGTGCGGTCGGTTCATGACGATCTGGGTCTGGGCGGACCCGGAGCCGTTCGGCGTCAGGACGCACGCCGCCTGCTCGCGGCAGGCGTGCCTGGACGCGGCCGAGGCCGCCTACGAGTCGTTCCACGAGCGGCAGGAAGAGCGGAGGGGGCGGTGAGCCTCCTCGACCGGCCCGCCAACCTCGACGACGAGGCCGAGGCCCAGGCCCTCCTCCGCACGAAGCGGCCGGCGATGACGGCCCCGCGCGAGGTCGAGACCGACCTGCGCCGCTACGCGCTCCTGCGCCTCTCCGCGGCCAAGGCCCGCCGCGAGGGGCGAGTCCAGCACGCGCTCGACTGCGAGCGCGCCATGGAGAGCCTCTACAAGGGCCTGCCCGAAGGGTGGAGGTGGTAGTCGGACGAGTAGTAGTTGACAAGATCCAGAGAACATGGTCCAAGGAAGACTCAAGAAGGAGGACAGCATGCGAGTCGTGATCAAGCGCCCCGGGAGCGATCCCGAGGAGCAGGAGATGCAGAGCACGCTTCAGGCCGCGCAGCGGCTGGTCGACGGCCTGATCGAAATCCCGGCCCTGCCGGGGCTCCCCAGGGGCGTCGACCTCGTCTGCAACGAGGAGGGCCTCCTCAAGGGCATGCGGCCGAACCTCGCGGTCCAGGGCGGCACCCTGATCGTGGGCCCGGTCGTGTTCCTGAGCCACACCCGCGACGGGGAGTGGCAGGGGCTGACGGACAAGCAGGTCAAGGAGGTCTTCGCCTACTGCGGGAAGACCTCGGTCGAGGCGCGCTACGCGCGCGCCACCGTGTCGGTGGTGAAGGCCGTCGCGAAGGACGTGGTGGCCGAGTCGGAGTCGAAGTCCAACAAGAAGTCCAACAAGAAGAACAACAAGGAGGTCTCGTGAGCAGCAAGAAGGTCGAGGGAACGAAGCGGTCCGACGTGACCCTCTTCGACCCGAAGTCCCTGGTCCTCGTGGGCCAGGACAAGCTCGACGTCTACGGTCAGGACCACCCGCTCTACCAGAAGCGGGTGAACCGCGCGATCAACTGGGACCGTGTCGTCAACATGCTCGTGCAGGGCTTCACGAGCGTGATCCGCGTCGTCAAGGACGCCAAGACCGGCGACCACCTCGTGCAGGTCGGCCGCGGGCGCACCCAGGACGCCCGCAAGGCCAACGAGGTGATCCTCAAGGCGATCGAGGCCAAGGCGACGTGCAGCACGTCGGCGCAGATCGCCGAGGTGCTCACGAGGGAGTTCGGCCACCCGATCGGTGAGGCGGTCGTGCGGGCCATGCTGCCCCAGCCGCTGTGGGTCGCGGCCACGATCGTTCGCGGGGACGACGCGAAGCTCTTCGCCCAGGCCCGCGCCGAGAACAACCTCTTCGACGGGGCCGACGACGCCTACCAGCAGGCGCTCGACATGGACCACTACCTCAAGATCACCGGCGGCGCCGACGCCGGGGTGACGATCGAGGACGTGGCCGCGCACTTCGGCGTGAGCGTGTCGACGGCGAAGAACCGCATGAAGGTGCTCGACGCCACGCCCGAGGTCCGCGAGGCCCTCGGCAAGGGCGAGATCACTTGGTCCGACGCCGTGCGGATGGCGGGCCTGGAGGAGGAGCAGCAGAAGCAGGTGCTCCTGCTGACGCCGAAGAAGAACCCGGCCGAGCCGAAGAAGCGCCGCAAGGGCGTCCGCGGGAAGAACCGCCGGCCCAGCAAGCGCACGATCCAGAAGGTCGTCGAGCACCTGGGCGAGGGCCACGAGGCCGTGCGGTGGCTGTGGTGGGTGCTCGGGGTCGACGGGGCCGAGGAGTCGCTCGTCAAGCGCAACAAGAGCCTCGCGTCGATCTTCGACGAGGCCGCGAAGCCGAAGCGCAAGAAGCAGAAGAAGGAGGGGTAGCCCTGTGGGCGCCTCGCGTGAGGAGGAGGCCGTCCGTGCGCTCGTGAAGCAGCACGGCGGCTGGCTCCGCAAGGCCACCCACGGCGACCTGTGGCGGATCCCCGCCACAGGCCAGCCCTACGAGGTGGTGTCGCTGATCCGCCCGGGGGCCTCCGTGGACCCCCGGGCGTGGAAGAACTCGCTCGCCGACGTTCGGCGAGTGCTCCGGTCCGTCGGGATCGATCCTGGCGGCCCGTCGAAGGACGACGAGAAGGAGGAGTCGGTGGGGAGCACCATGGAGATCAAGCCGCAGGACCAGCACCAGCAACTCGCGGCGCTGGGCTGCCACGTCGAGCGCAAGAAGAAGGTCGTCGTGACCGAGGAGGTCGAGGCGACGGTGCCCGTGGAGGCCCTGGCGAAGCTCCTCGGGCTGACGGACGACACGACGGACGCGCGCGTCGGCCTCGTGGTCGACGACAGCACCGTCGCCGGCAACGGGGACTGCGTGGTCGTGCGGGTCACGATCGTTCGCGAGGAGGGGCAGTGAGCCGGAACATGCAGTTCCCGCCGACGTCGCCGCCCTGGGCGGCGTCGCCGACCGATTGGGCGACGGTGACGATCCGCTCGGCCGAGGTGAAGGCGGCGCGCGACGGGCGATCCCTCTTTGCCCACCTCGTCCTCGACGACGGGAGCGGCAACGAGGCGCTCGACGTCCGGTTCGTCTTGACCGACGCGAGCACGTATCGTCCGAGCCTGAGCCTGGCCTCCCTGGCGAAGGCCTACTGCGGCGAGGCGCTCCAGAGCGCCGCGGACGTCGACGACTTCGTGGGCTGCTTCTCCGACCTCCCGGGCACGGTCGTCAAGGTGCGGCGCCGCTGCGTCACGGGTCGCGGCGGGCACGTCTTCGACTTCTGGGAGTTCGCCCCCGAGGACCCCGAGGACGAGCCCGCCGACGGCGGGACGTGGACGACGCGCGACGGACGCAAGCTGGCGATCCGTGACATGACCGACAGCCACCTCGGGAACACGCTGCGCTACCTCACGCGCAACGGCAGCCAGGGGATCCCGGCCTTCGCGCTCATGGAGCGCGAGGCGGCGCGGCGCGGGCTGCACTGGATCGTTCCCGAGGGCATGACGTGCCGCTTCGACGTGGACGGGGTCCGGTGCGGCGCGCCGGCGGTCATGCTGACGCCGCCGAAGGCGGGCCGGCAGGAGGGGCGGTGCGAGCGGCACCGCCAGGACGCGCTCACGTTCGCCGGGCGTGCCTGCGACGGCTGCCTCAAGGTCGTGGACCTCGTGGTCGAGGTGCCGACCCTGCCGCACGGCGACGGCGAGCGGCGGTCGCTGCTCTTCTGCGGCGCCTGCGTGAAGGAGCCCGAGGGGGCGTTCCACGCTTCGCTCCTCGGGGTGTTCCTCTCGACGCTGCTCATGTTCTTGACGTTGGGCCTCTACAGGCCGAGGAGTGTGTAAGGTGGCTGTGGATGAGAGCAACTACGAGTTCCATCGGAAGGACGGGGATTCGATCGAGTTTAGGATCGATCCGGCCCCTTTGCGGGAGTGCATCGAGAGGTCGCTCGCCGTCGCCGAATGGGTGGCCCGCCTCAAGGAGCCGCCGCACACCGCTCCTTGTGACTGCGCCGAGTTGATCATGGCCCAGGCTGGAAGGGACGCCGACGCGCTCGGCCTGGTTGCCGAGCGGGTGCGCGGGCAGTCCTTCATGGGTAGCCGTGTGGCGCGCGAGACCGACAACGGCCTCGACAAGGCGCTGATCTCGGGTGGGAGCGACGCGCAGCGTCTTTTCGGGGACTCGGTGGAGGGCGTGACGAGTTTCGTCCGCGATCTGGAGGCGGCGGCCAAGAAGGCGAGGCAGGCGGGTTCGTGCCCCATGTCCGCCGTTCGCGCGGGCCTCTGTCTGACCGTCGGCCTGCGCGGCCTTCGGCAGGTCTTGGCTGACACCGCCGAGGTAGCGAGTCCCTTCTTCGCCGGCCCTTACGCCCATCGGGTTGAACTGGCGAGCCAGATGCAGGCGCTGCGGGACGTGTTCTCGGCGTTGGCCGGCGGCCAGGATCGGCTGGTCGTCATGGCGCGCGCGGTGCTCGACGGGCGCGGGCCGGAGTAGCTCACGGTTCCTCGCGTACATCCGAAGGCTAGTCGTCGGGTCATCGCTGTGTTTGCCATGGGAAGAGGTGCTGTGACGTCGGAGCGAGGACTGCCGGAAGGTCCGGCAGGGAAGTCAGACCGCAACGGCACCAACGACGACACCGCCACCGCCGGGGGGCTTCGCCCCCCCGGCGGCCGGCGGGTGCGACAAGACGACCCTCGGTTGTTCCGGCCCCCGAGCGATCCTGACCTGCTCGGAGACCCACACCTCGACGCGCTGATCGCGCGTGCGCGGGCGCAGGAGGCCCTTCCGGACATGATCGCTGCGCGGGCAGGCATGGAGGCCCGAGCCGCAGAGATCCGGGCCAAGCGAGCCCCGGAGGGAGGCCCTCGGGGAGGCCCTCGACTCGGCGCTGGCTACGAGCAAGGCCCGCCGGCGATCCTGCTCCGCAGCGTGCGGGCGGAGCGAGGTGTGGGCTGGAAGGTCTGCGTGGGCGGGTGGCAGCGCACGATCCATGACGGAGGGACGACGACATGACGCTCGACAAGAACGCGCGCCGCAGGGCCCTCGCCCGCGCGGAGCGGGAGGCCAACGCCAAGGCCGCCGCGTTGGAGGCCGAGCGCAAGGCTGCCGAGGCCGAGCGCAAGGCCGTGCGCCGGGCGCAGGAGGCCCGCAAGCGGGCGGTCCGCAAGACCCCGTCGACGCTGTTCCACGGGTCGGCCGAGGCCAATGCGCGCCTCACCGCGGTCCTCGACGCACTGGACTTCCTCGCCTGCGAGGACGCCGACGGCTGGGTCAAGCTCCCGGTGTGGGTCGCGCACCTCCGGCGCGCCGGCTACGAGGGCAAGGGCGAGTCAGCGGAGCGTCTTTGGACCCGCCGCCTGACACGCATGAGGAAGCACGGGATCGACTACCACGTCTTCGCGAGCGACGCCTTCGGCGGGCTGGGGCGAGCCGGGGTCACGCTGGGCGCGCTTGAAGACGCCTACGAAACCGGGTCGCTCGACGGGGACCGCACGGCGTTCCGCCTGACGCCCGAGGGCCTCGACCGCCTGCGCGCGCTGGTCGCGGCGTTGGACGACTGGCTGTGCTCGCGGAAGGACGGCGACGTATGACCGCAGCGATCTTCAAGCCATGGTCCCCGCGCGGGCGCGCTCGGTGGCAGCGGCTTCTGCGGATGTCCCACGCCTTCCTGCTTTGGTCGGGAGACCCCGGGGGCGTGCGGACCGCCACGCTCCGCGCTCGGGTTCGCAACACGATCTTCTCGTGCTGGCACCGCCGAGGGTGCTCGACGTTCATGGGCAGCCGAGAGCGTCGCCGGAGGCACACGCGGTGATCTACACGTACTGGGACGCCTACCACGAGACCATGTTCGTGGGCCGCAAGCGGTCGCGCGGGGCCGTATGCCGCGGGTGGGGCTTCGGGCAGGGACGGCTTAGGCGTATCTCGGTGCTCTCCATGGTGAGGGATCGGACGTGGTCCACAGTGGGCCGGTGGCGGGTGAGGCGCAGCCGGACCCTCTCCGTGTGGGAGCGTCGATGATCTTCCGATACTGGCACGCCTGCCTGAGCGAATCCGAGTTCGTCGGCCGCCTTCAGTCGCGCGGGGCCGTCGGTTGGTGGAGGAGGGGCGACAGGTGGGGGCCCTTCTCCATGACGCGAGGCCGGACGAACTCCGCGAGGCGCGGGCTCGGCGGCACGTCTTTGACCGCTACTCGGATTCGATGGAGGCCTCTGTGATCCCCTTCGGAGCGTTAGGAGTGCCCTCGGTCTTTGCCGAATCGCGCGTCTGCGGACGTCGGCGGTCGCGCGGGGCGATGGGCGGCGTCGTCGCGTGGGTCGTCACCGGCGTGCTGGGGACGTCGCTGCGGCTCTCCGGGGTGCGAGGCATGGTGTGCTCCTTGAACGGAGGGGGCCGTCGGAGCGCGCAGCGTTGGCCCTGGAGGAGTCGGGCATGAGCACCGCGATCTTCACGCTCCGGCGGCTGTGGCGGTGGCGGCACGCGAACCTCGCATGGGGGCGCGGGGGCTCGGTGCCCAAGACGTCCGTCGGCATTGCCGGGGGGCCGTCCCTCATGGCCGCCTCCCTCGGCCGCCGAGTTCTCTCGCGTTGCTGGCGCCCGCACGCCAGCGGCGTCGTGAGTCGGATGAGCCGGGCGTGGTGGCAGGCACCTCCCTGGCACACAGGGGGGTAGTATCAAAACGCTCATTATGATACGAGGGGTCTCAAGGAGGACGGCATGGCGAAGCTGGACAAGAAGGACGAGCGGTCGCTGATCGAGAAGCTCCCGCAGTGGGTGCAGCGCAAGATCGCGTCGCTGGAGGAGCGCCTCGCGGAGGCCGAAGAGGCCCTGGGCGCCGCCCGGAAGATCCTGAGCAAGGACCGCGAGGGGCGCGAGACGGAGGTGTTCTTGAACGTGGACGGGCCGGGCAACGGGATCCCGCTCCCGCCGCGGTCCGTGGTGCGCTTCGCCTTCAAGAGCCTGTGGGCGACGAAGGACGACGGCGAGCACCTGACTGAGTCGCCCTGCTACCTCGACCTCATGATGTACGACGACACGATCGGCGGTCCGACGTTGCGGGTCCAGTCGAGCTTCGACGAGATCATGATCACGCCCATGGCTGCGAATCTGATCCACGTCCGCCCGAGCGGCCAGTTCCTCGGCCGGGACTACGTCATGTTCCACGGGCACACGAAGCGCGGCATGGACCGCGCCGTGCGGGCGATCAAGAAGCTGACGAAGACGGGGGAGCGGTGAGCAATCCCGTGGCCGACCTCGGGCACACGATCGAGGCCGCGCTCCTGTTCCTGAAGGAGTACCGCTACAACCACGAGGCGGTGCGCTCGGCGATCGAGGATCGCGGGCCGCCGGCCGACCACGCGAGGGCGTGCATGTGCTCGTCCATGATCCTCAAGCACAGCCCGTCGATCTTGGAGCCCCACCCGAAGGGCTCCGAGGGCTGCTGGTGGTCGGTCCGGAAGATCAAGGAGCGGCTGATCGAGAAGCTGTCGCAGGCCCGCGACCGGGCCCCGCCGCCCGTCGATCTGGTGTATCGGCAGGTGCTGGAGGTCGTCGACCGCGCCTTTGAGGGGGCCTGATGATCAGGGAGACGTGCGCCATGTGCAAGCGGCCGATCGGCGACCCGCCGGTCCTTGACTTCGTCCTCGGCCTCGCGGTCCTCACCGCCGGCCTGGCCTTCCCCGTCGTCGTGGCGCGGCTCGTGGCGGCCCTCTTCCGGGTGCTGCCGTGAGCCGGCGGGTCGTGACCGAGGAGGATCTCTTCGTGCTGGTCGCCGCCGACGCGCCCGAGCGCGACTGGGACGGCGACCACCGGCTCGTCACCGTCTACGCGACGAGGGACGAGGCGATCCAGGCGGCGGAGGCCATGCACGGCCGGTGCGAGCGCCTCCGCGAGGCGCAGGGCACCTACCGGTCGAAGCTCATGAACGACGACGACGAGGTGCGGTTCTTCCTCTACAGCCCGACGCTCAGGACGCGCTCGGAGTGATCGCTCCCAGGTTCGCGTCACTCGCCGTGCCGAACTACGCGACCTCGTCGGCGAGGGGCAGGTTCTTCTCGGTGGTCGAGCGGGATCTCTCGTCTAGCTTCCGAGCCATGACGTGGCTCCGCTGGTGGTCTGGTAGGACGTGCTCGACGCGGAGGGGAGGGCCGGTGCCAGACGTCGTCGTCCGCAATGCCTACTCGGCGTCGTGGCAGGAGTGTCTGTGAGGACGCCGATCAACAGCGACGTGACCGGGACGGCGGAGCGGAGGCGCCAACCGAGGGGCGCGTATCGCGCGCGGTCGACGCTCGGCTCGCAGGCGCGCGAGGGGATGGACGATCTTCGCGGCTTTCAGTGGACGTACCGTCGTCGGTCGAGGGTCCGCGGGAGGGGCCTCTCGTGGTGGCTCGGTAGGCTAGTCAACGCTTGGTGGCCCGGCGCGCCCGGCGACGTGCGCTTCTCGCGTGCGTGGAGGGCCGCGAGGGCGGGGGATACTTGGGGGATCGACGGGGAGGACGACGAGGCCGCATGAAGATCGTGATCAGGAACGCTCGCGACGACCGCCCGACCCTGTCGGAGGTCGCCGCCTACCTCGGCCTCGCGTCCGGCGAGGCCGAGATCGACTTGACGATCACCGAGGGCTGCGAGGCCCAGGTGTTCACCCTCGCGCGCCCCGTCGGGCCGCGAGGGCCCCTGCCCGAGAACGAGGGGGCGGGGCTGCTGCTCAACTGCTTGGTGAGGGGGCCCGCGGGGGCCCTTTTCGGGCCGGCGCGCGGGGACTTCGCCCCGCTCCCGCCGGCGGGTGGTCGGGCGAGGCTCACGGTGGTCGTGGGCCCGACCGGCGACGTGACGGAGAAGTGTCGGACCGCATAGGGCGGTCCGGCGAACAAGGAGGAGTTATGACGGACACTGGCTTCATGAGCGCCGATCAGCGTCGGCGCCTGGCGGAGCGGAACCTGGCGGCGGACCCGAACGACCCGGAGGCGCAGGCCCGCGCGGTCGTCGAGACGGCGCGCGTGAGCGGCGCGGTGCTGGGGCGCTTCGTCGGCCACTGGGTGCTGCTGCTCGGGGTGCGGACGCACTACCTGGGCCACGTCGTGGACGTGAGCGACGCCATGTGGGGCTCGGTGCTGTGGTGCGACGAGGCCTACGATCTGGAGAACGTGACCGCGCGCGGCCCCGAGGGCCACAGCCAGCGCCTCTCGCCCGAGGGCGAGAAGATCCCCGTCGCCCTGTTCGTCGGGCCGGCCGGCTCGGTCGGGATCCCGCCCTGGGGCGACAAGCGCGGCTTCTAGGCCGGCGCCGTGACGGTCTACCCGGACTGCGTCGGCGTGCTCGGGAACGATCTCTGCAAGTGGGAGCAGCGCGCCCGCCGCTGCTCCCACGGGATCGTCCAGAACTACGAGCTTCGCTGGAGGCGGTGGGGGGCGCGGCGCCAGCGCCGCGCCGCGACGGGGAGCGGGGGTGGCGGGCTCGGCGAGTCCTTGATTCGCCGAGCCAGGGACTGGGCGAGGTGGAGGTCTTTGTGATCTTCCCGTGGTTCAAGACGTGGACGACGCTGACCAACAGCCGCGCGCGGTGGAGGCGGTGCCTGGTCTGCTCCTACGCTTTCGCCAGGTTCTCACCTCTGTCCTGGCCAGAGCGGCCGAGGGGAGGGGACAGCGACCTGGGGGACAGACTTTCGTGGCCTTGGCGGTTCGGAAGGAGGTCGTGGCCGTGGTCGCGTCCGTGGCTCTGAAGAACGTGGGCGTCTTGCGCGCGAGCGTGTGGGGCCGCGATCCCGGCCACGGGGGCGAGGAGCCGCAGGCGTTCCGCCTCGGCTTGCGGCAACCCCCCGTCCGCCGCCCCTACGGTCGCTGGTCGCTGGTTCGCGACGTCATGGTGTCCGCGACGACGCGGAGGAGTCACCTGTGGGCGTAGCGACCCTGAGCATGTGCCCCTTCTCGCGCTCGCGAACGATCGCGTGGGGGCGCGGTCCGTACCGCGGCGAGGTCCAGCGGGCGTTCCACGGGCACTCGTGGCGTAGGTGGCAGCGCCTGATCCGCACCGTCTCGTTCAACACGCCGTGCGGTCGCTGGTCGCTGGTCCGCGGCAGCGCCGCGTCGCAGGTGTCGACGGCGGGGAGGAGTCACCTGTGGCCGTAGCGATCCTGCTCATGCGTCCCTTCTCGCGAACGATCGCGTGGGGGCGCGGTTCGCCCCACGGCGAGACCGCGCGGGCCTTCCACCGGCACTCCTGGCGTCGGTGGAAGATCATGAACTCGGTCTACTCCTTCGGCGTGTCGACCTTCGGTCGGTGGTCGCGAGTCCGCGGCAACGCCACGTCGCACGGGCGCGGTCGAGGCCCTGGACGCGACATCACGATCATGGGCCGCCCGATCGACCTCATGCCGCTGGAGTCGTTCCGCGTCGAGATCCGCCTGCCGGGGCCGCTGCCGGGGGCGCCATGATCGCCTGGCACTGCCGGTCGCGAGACCTCGTCTCCGATCACCGGGCCCCGTGGGGAAGATACTTCGTTCGATCGGCGAGGGTCGGGGATCGAGCTTGGGTGTTCTACTCCCACCGGCTCAAGCCCGGGGACGAGTCGGGCTACGTCACGGAGTCGAGCGCGTTCGGGCGTCTCTTCAGCTTTGAGCGACGGTGGTATCGGGCGATTCGCAGGATTAGGGGAGTGGGGAGACCGCTGTGAGCAGCGACGAGGACGAGGTCGAGCCGCCGCGCTCTTCGCGGCACGCCGGGGGCTACGTCAAGCCGCCGAAGGTCTGCGAGTGCTGCGGCGTCGAGACGGTGGGCGACAAGCCCTACTGCGTCGAGCACGTCCGGCACATGCCGCACGCGCGATCGATCGCGGAGACCCTCGCCATGCGAGAGCGGATCGTTCGTCACACCGCGAAGGCCCTCATGCGCCTGGCGCGCGAGGAGTGGCACCGGGTCAGCCTCGCGCCCTTCCTCGTGCAGGAGGTCAAGGGGTCGAAGATCCACAACACGAGCCCGCGGAAGATCGTCGAGGACACCGGCCTGCCGGAGGTTGTCGTCCTCGCGGCGCTGGCGATCTTGGAGGGGCCGTGACGCCGAGGGTCACCTACTACCTGCCGTCCTGGGCGGCGCGACCGTCCACGATCTCCTTGAGGTTCGCGTCGAAGCGCGCCGGCGCCCGGGTCTCGGAAGCCTGGCGCGGGCTCGGTAGCCTGGCGTGGATGCGCGATGCGCGGGTGCGGGCGTCAGCGACTTCCTGGGGGCGCTGGGGGCTGCTCCGGGGGCTGCTGTGATCGGAGCAGCAGTCCTGGCCGTCGCGCGCACGCGGGCCGAGCAGACCGATCCCCACTGGTGGTACACCCGCCTCGGCCTTGCGTGGGACGGCGCTCCGGTCGATCGGTTCGGCCGACGCACCCGGAAGGGCAGCGGCGGCCTCGCGCGGAACATGAAGCCGCGAAGCTGGTCGTGGCGCGCGCACCTCTGTGCCCGCCCCAACGACAGCGGAGGGTGCCCGACCTGCGCCGCTGCGGCCTGCCCCTACAGCGACCCGCTGCACGACCACCACGACGGCTGTCCGTCGTGCGAATGGGACCAGGGGAACACCCGGAGGCCGAGCCTGGTATGACCAAGTCCGTCGTCGTCCTGCCGCTTTGGTGGCGCCTCAAGAAGAAGTTCCGCCGTCGCTGGAGCGGCGCCGACGGGCGCGAGCGGTCGCATTCATGGACGCGGGAGCGCCCGTGGGGGCGGACCTCCGGTATCGGGCGAGGGAGCAAGTTCATTCATGACTGACGCGCCACAGCCCACCCAGCCCACCCAGCCCACCCAGCCCACCCAGCCCACCCAGCCCACGACGGCGCTCACCCACGCCCAGGCCTTCGCCCTGGCGCCGGAGATCGTTCTCGACGGCCCGCAGGCTGTCGTGCGCGCCTTCTTCGACGGGCGCGAGCCCACGACCCGCGCGGCCTACGAGCGCGACCTCGTGGTGTTCGCCGAGTTCCTCGCGACGGCCGGCGTCGGCCGTCACCCCGGCAAGGGCTTCGACGCGGAGATCGTCACCCACGCCGTGGCGTGGCTCTTCAGCCAGACGCAGGGCAAGGCCAATCAGGTCGTGCTCGCCTACCGCAACTGGCTCGGACGGAAGGGCCTCTCGGCCGCGACCGTCAACCGGCGCCTCGCCGCGGTCAAGAGCATGGGCAAGATCGCGCGCCTCCTCGGGCACGTCCACTGGACGGTCGAGGTGCCCGGCCTCAAGGAGAACAAGGTCCGCGACACCCGCGGCCCCGGGTCGGACGGCGTCCAGGCCCTCATGGAGGTGCTCGCGCGCCGCTACGCCTCGGCCGTGGCCCTCGGCCGCGCCCACCCCGAGCGCGCCGAGGAGGCGCGGGTCTACCTCGCCTGGGTGGTGCGCGACCGCGCGATCCTGCGGCTCCTCTTCGACCTGGCGCTGCGGCGCACTGAGGTCGCCGGGCTCGCCCTGGCCGACGTGTCGTTCACGGGCCGCAAGCTGCGCGTCCGGCGCAAGGGCGGCAAGATCCGCTTCCTCACGCTCCCCGCGGCGACCCTGAAGGCCCTCGCGGCCTGGGTCAAGGTCCGCGGGACGAAGCCCGGCGCGCTCTTCCTGCCGCTGCACGGGTCGTCGACCCTGGCGGAGGCGCTGGAGCGGCGCGCGACGGCGATCAGCGCCGTGTCGATCTACCGCATGATCCGCAAGCTGGGGAAGGACGCCGGCCTCAAGGTGTGGCCGCACGCCTTGCGCCACGCGGCGATCACGGAGGCCCTCGACGCCACCGGCGGCGACGTCCGCGCGGTCGCGCGGTTCTCGGGGCACAAGCAGGTCAGCACGGTCATGGTCTACGACGACCAGCGCAAGGATCCCCAGGGAGAGATCGCCGGGAAGGTCGCCGATTCTCTTGGCCGGGATTCGCTTTCGCGGAAGATCGAGTAGACTCGGGCCCCATGTCTGCCGAGTGCGAAGCGTGCGGTAGGTCGTCGGCGGTCCACGAGGTCGCCGTGGCCCTGGTCGAGGTCGCCGGGATCGGCGGCCACCCCCTGTGCGTCGACTGCCTGCGGGCGCTCATGCTCGACGAGCGCATGATCGAGTCGCGGGCGGTGACCGTCGTGGCCCGCATGTACGAGGACGTCCTCGTGCGGCAGCTTGCCCAGAGTCCGCTGGGCGTCAAGCCGACCGAAGACTCGCTCATGACGTGCGCGCGGAGGGGGCTCCGCGCGCAGATCGCGCACTACCACGACTGCATGAACTGGATCGCTCAAAGGAGGAAGAGCCATGGGATCGGTGACGAAGACGACCGGGACGACCGGGGGGACTGACGGCCCCGACGAGGCCGAGATCGACGAGGCCGAGGCCTCGGTCATGGAGGAGCTTGCCGACGAGGTCGGCGCCGTGGCGGACGACGAGGCCGAGGGTGTGGTCCTCGCGGAGGAGGCGGTCGTCGACCTCGCGGCGGCGACCGTCGATCGGATCCTGAACGCCCTGAACGACATGAACGACCGCGCCAAGCGCCTCGGCTTCGACGGCGCGGGGCACCTCGTCCGCATGGCCGAGAACGCCGTGGCCAACGGCGCGCTCGCGACGCACGAGGTCGTCGACGGGGCCCTGGCCCTGGCGAGGAAGCTCTCGGGCGGGGTGTCGTTCGACGTCGAGCCGAGCGACTGGACGCGCACGGACGCCGCGAAGTGGCGTCCGGTCTCGACCAAGGTCGAGCAGACGTGGAAGATCGAGGTGCCCACCGACGTCACCGCCGTCGCCCCCACCAAGGTCGAGGTCGTCGACAACGCCGAGGTCGTCCCCCACGGGGGCCGCCCCGAGGGTGAGCGGGCCGTGTTCAAGGGCACCGAGGTCGTGATCGGCAAGCGCGTCGAGGGTCGCGGCCCCGTGCGCTACGAGGTGGTCCTTCAGGACGGGACGCGGACGATCGTGCGCGCGTCGTCGCTGGAGGCGCCCGCGCCGGCGAAGCCGAAGGCCAAGACGATCAAGTCCGCGAAGAAGCCGAAGGCCTCCAAGGTCCAGGCGCGCGCGGCGCAGAAGATCGCGAAGACGTCGAAGTCGGCGAAGTCGGCGAAGAAGGGTCGGTAGCCATGAACGTCGTGCGCGAGTATCTCCCCGCCTGCGGCGAGTGCGGGACGGTCTACCGCATGGAGATCGTCGCCGAGAAGTGCTGCGCGCCCGAGACGCAGCAGTGCGACGAGCCGGGCTGCAAGGAGACGCGCGAGCGGCCCTTCGTCTGCTGCCGCGGGCACAGGACGCTGCGCGAGGCGCAGAGGTGGGAGGAGCGCCTCAAGGAGGCCGTCGAGCACACGGGCGACGGGCCCGTGTACAGCGAGGTCACCGAGCGGTTCTACTACGACCTCGACGACGCCCTGGACGACGTCGCGAACGACGACGACGACGACGACGACGACGACGACGACGACGACGACGACGACGACAACGACGACGAGATCCGCACCCTCGCGGACCTGCGCCTCGTGATCTGCAAGCCGGACAACGGGCGCCCGTTCGACCTCATGGACCTGATCAGCGATTCGCTGCCCGACGACGGCCCCGACTACGAGATCGACGAGGAGGGTCGCAAGCTGGAGGAGGCCGTCAACGCCTGGCTTGAGTCCCGCGGGCCGTTCTCGTGGCGCCCGACGCGGACGCCGGTGAAGTTGTCCGAGTAGCCCTGGAAAGACCAAGGGCCGCTTGCGCGGCCCTTGGTGGTCTCAACCCAGGAAAGGAGGATAACCCAGGCGGACCTCGGACAGGGGGCTGTCCTGCGGTGACTATACCATGCCTCGCGCGACCCCGACCTTCCTCGTCTCAAAGCGCCGCCCGTGGGGGCACCGTCGGTTCGACAATGGCCTGTGCCGGCGGTGGGTCAGCCACTTCGGAGGGCACGACTTCGGGCAGGTGCGCCGGATGTTCTTGAACATTGCCTGGGTGGGCCCCCGGCGGGGGCCTGGGCATACGGCCTCCGTCGTGAGGTGGAAGGACTCTTGGTGATCTTCTCGCACTACCTCGTCACCAGGCGCGCTTCGTGGGGCCGTCGCATGCAGCAGCGCCGGCGGGTCAGCCACTTCGGCCCAAGGCCGCGGACGCAGCCGGCGAGATATAGGCCCGCCTGGCCCGTTCCGTGGTGCGGCGCGCGCCGGGGGTTCATGGTCTCGCTCACGGGGTGGACGGAGCAGTCGTTTGTGGGGGCGGGGGGGATCGTGTGATCTGCCCGCACTACCTGACCCGAACGAGGGTGCCCTGGCTTCCGCCGCGATCGTTCGCCGGGATCGGCCGTCGGATCACGATCCGCCACAGCCTCGCGTGGTCGAACTACGCCGACTACAGCCGGTCGCGCGGCGCGGTTTCCAGCCGCACGCAAGGGGCGTCGAGGGGGTGCGGGAGCGCGTCGCTCGCGTGGTTTCCGTGGCCGCACGTCGACCCGCTTGCGCCGAGGGGAGGTGTCGGATGGTCTTCGGGTCGTCAGCACCTCTGACCGGCGTCTGGATCCCGCCGACCGGCCCGAGGCCGACCGGAATCGGTCCCCTCGCGTCTCGACCGTGGCTCGTCTCGCGCGGGCTGCACGACGACGACG
>JADLHG010000081.1 GCA_020848905.1 Deltaproteobacteria bacterium | reverse complement strand
CGGAGGTACTTCTTCAAGGCGCTGGAGACGGACCCTTCCCGCGCCAAGCACGCCCTCGCGTTGTTCCGGAGGCTCTTCGAGCTCGAGCGTCAGTGGGCATCGCTCTCCCCGGAGGCCCGGCGCCAGGTGTTGGCGATCACGAGGATCCGCGTAAATGCGGAGCGGCGATCGCCGGTGATCGCGATCGCCGCCACGGAATGGTTCGCTACCTCCCCCGCTTCGCCTTGGAGGCCTCTGCCTCTCGCCGTCTGAAGCTCTTGCCCTCGATGGCGATCACGTCGGCGTGATGCACGACACGGTCGATGAGGGCTGTGGCGCAGGCCGCGTTGGGGAACACCGTGGCCCACTCGCCGAAGTGGAGGTTCGTCGTGAGGACGAGGCTCTTCCTCTCGTAGCGACGGGAGACGACCTGGAAGAGCAGGTCCGCGTTGCGCGCATCGTAGGAGAGGTACCCGACCTCATCGATGACCAGGACCGTTGGGCGCTCGTAGTGCTTGAGCCGGCGATCAAGGGCCCGCGCCGTCTCCTGACCGCCGAGGTCGAGCAGCATGGCCGAGGCGGTGGTGAAGAGCGCGCTGTGCCCGTGGAGGATGGCTTGGTGGGCGATGTTCTGCGCGATCATGGTCTTGCCGAGGCCCTGTGGCGCGATGAGGACGATGTTGCGGGCGCCCTCGATGAAGTCGAGGGTGAGGGCGGCCTCCACGGCAGGCCTGTCGATGCGAGTCGGCCAGGCCCAGTCGAAATTCGCCATCGGTGTCATGCGACCCAGCTTGCTGCTGGCCAGGCGACGCTCGACGCCCCGGGCGGTGCGCTGCTTGCCCTCCTCGACGACAAGGTAGCCCAGCAATTCGGTGGGCCCCCATCGGTGCTTGGTGGCGCGGGCCACCAGGTCATCGAGGTTGTCCGCAGCGAAGTGGAGACCGAGCTCCCCGAGCTGCTTGCCGAGCGTGACACTCGTCATGACTCCCCGTCCTTCTTCGAGAGTGAGTCGTAGTCAGCCAGCGCATGTGGCGTGACCCGCACGTGACGAACTGATTCGGGGACCACCACGTCTATGGGCGGAGGCTGCTTGCGGCGGCGGGCCTTTTCATCAAGTAGGTGCGCCACCGATGCCACGCTGATCGCCCCCCTCCCCATCGCCTGCTCGAGCGCTGCGTCGAGTTCACGGGCGCCGTAGCGCTCGAGGAGTCGGACGAGCCGGGCCACGTCGTGCGCGAGGCTGGAGGACCGGGTGACGAGGGCTTCGAGGAAGGCGGGGGCGTTCCTGAGGGCCGTGCGCAATACGTCCTTCGCGCGCAGGTCCGCTCCTCGTCGCTTCTCTCCAGCCAGTGCGTCGAGGTGGGCGCGATCTTCGACACGCCGACCTCTGTCGTAGCTGCGCTCGTGGCGAGCGACCTCCTCGCAGCCATCGAGCAGCCGGACGGTGTCGACGGTCGCCACCAGAGTGAGGGGCTTGCGCAGCAATCGCGGCGGCAGCGAGTAGTCGTTTCCATCAAAGCGGACGTACGGGGTCTTGCCCGAGGCGACCGCCGACACACGGTCCGTGGAGGCGGGGACTGCGGGCAATGGCAATAGCTTCGGTCGCTCCTCCCCGAGCATGTCGTGGACGCGCTTGCCGTTCGGCGCTCCTGGCCACGGCCGCTGCATCGCGGTGTCGTTGAGCCATCGGCCGAGCTGCTGGTTGAGGTCTGCCACGCCGTTGAAGCGGCGCGCCGCGAAAAAGCTGTCCCGCAGGTAGCGGATGGTCCGCTCGACCTTGCCCTTCTCGTTCCCTCGGTAGGGAGCACATGGCTTGGGCGCGAAATGGTAGTGGCCGGCCAGCTCCAGCAGTCGGGGATTGAAGCGCACAGCGTCGCCGTTCCTCTCCAGGACGACGGACTTCAAGTTGTCGTACAGAATCGAGCGCGCGACCCCGCCGAAGGCCTCGAAGGCGCCGACGTGGCCGCGCAAGAAGCTCTCCATCGACATGTCGAGCGCGAAGTGCGCGTACACCGCCCTGGAGTACGAGAGCACCATCACGAAGCAGCACAGGCTGCGCTGCGCGTTTCCCACCGCCACCTTCCCGAAGAGGCCCCAGTCCACCTGGGCCTCCTCGCCGGGCAGAGCCTCCACCCGGAAGAAGGCCTCTCGTCGAGCCTGCGGCCGCAACATCCGCACGTACCGACGCAGATGCATCACGCTGCCCTGGTATCCCCGGGCTCTCACCATCTCGTGCACCCGCGTCGCGGTCAGCCGTGGGTACTGCTCGAGCGTCCCGCGGATGAAGGGAAGCCAGGGCTGCACCATCGACTCGCGGACCACTCGGGCGCCGACCGCTTCGCCCCATCCGTAGATGCCGATGGCATGCCGCACCGCCTCGTGGTGCACGCCCAGCTGCGCCGCGATGGTGCCCACCTTCCAGTGTTCCGCGAAATGGAGCCGCCGAATCCTCGTCACCACATCGAGCGGGAGCGTCATGCGGCACCTCCTTCAAGGAGACCGCCGAGCCCAGCGCGCTCGATGTCTCGCCAGCGTCTCGTGCCGCAGATATCGCCTCGTCTCCCCACACCGCCAACAGCGAACTCCCTGTCCATCGCTCGACTCCTGGGCCGCGGTGCTCGGCGGCGCCGAAATGGCGCCGGCGCTCACGGCGGGCGTGACAGTCGCCGGAGGGGCGGTCGCATCGGGAGGGTGATGCGTCACTTTCCGCGCGCGGTACCGGGCCTGCCGGTTGGCGTGCGCGTGTGCCCCGTCGAAGGAGGCCTGGTACCGACGCCCAGCCGCTCGAAGGGTCCGCCGACGCGCTCGTGAGCGGCACGCGCGCCCGCAGTACCGCTGGCCCCTATCGCACCGGGTGCACAGGAAGAACATCTGCCGGCACTCCGGCCAGGCGCACGTGACGAAGCGAAGGGCGTCCACCGCACACGCTGCCCGCCGCGCATTGGCAACGCGGCGCGGTCCGGTGTACGAGTCAGCTCAGCGCGAGCTGGCACGCACACGGGCCACGCCGCGTCAGAGAGGCCATCCAGTTGGCGCTGGATGGTCTTTCGTCCTTCTAGCCGGCGAGTTCTCGGGGGCGCTGAACTACCTCTCCCCAGGCCGCCCACAAGTTTTCAGTCTCCCCGGACCCCTCAAAAGACCAGGTCCGCGAGCACTGCTCCTCGCCCTCCTGCACCAGTACCGAGCGACGACGACGGCGACTCTGGGAGCCTGATCCCCGACGATCCCCGGTCCAGATTCACGCGGCTCGCTGTGATCGATCACACCAGGCGCGCCTCGAGAAGTCCAAGCCCGGCCTCGACGAGCTCTTCGGCTGGTGCACGGTCGAGGCAGCCAAGGTGCTGGACCAGACGCCCATCTCCACCGCCATCCGGTACGCGCTGAACCAGCGCGAGGCCCTGAGCCGCTTCCTCGACGACGGT
>JADLHG010000080.1 GCA_020848905.1 Deltaproteobacteria bacterium | reverse complement strand
CGACAACCCCGAGGACACCCGCGCGCTCTTGCGGCTCGGCGATCTGCTGGTGCGCACGGGGAAGCCCGATGAGGCCGCCGGGCCCTACTGGCGCGCCGCCGACCTCTACGAGCGCGATGGCTTCTTCCTGAAGGCCGCGGCCGTGTGCAAGCAGATCTACCTGCTCGGCTCGGGCCAGCACCTCGCTGTGCGCACCGCGCTCACGCGCTTGGCCGAGGTCCTTGGGCTACCGCTCGAGGTGTTGTTGCCGAAGGCGGCGCGCGGGAACGGGTGAGGTAGGGGCGGCGGGTTCGGCGCGCCCGGGGGGAGGGGGGTTCGTTCCCGCCGTACCGGCGAGGACCTTGGCGCGAGAACAAACGCCCCGCCGGAGCGGGGCGTTTGAGGATGGTGGAGGCGGCGGCTACCGAATCATGCTCGCAACCGGCTGTTGTGGCGGCGCAATCGCCAATGTGGTCTTACCGGATGCCCCCAATCATGCCCCCACGCGACGGCGCTGAGCAGACGCCCGCGTCGCCTTCGCCCTGGGTGCGCGAACCGTCTTGGCGGACCAAAACCGCTCCAGCTCCGCGACGCGCTTCTTCGGTTCCATCGCGAGCAGGGCGAGCTGGCCGACCAGGGTGGCGCTCGGCGCCTTGTCGTCGGTGCGCAGCTTCGAGAGGTAGCCGTGCGACAGGTGCAGGAGGGTCTCGAGGCGGCGCTGCGTGCTGACCTCGACCAGCTTGTCGAGCGCCTCGAGAGCGCGCCGGCGCAACTCGCGTTGGTAGGCCGCGTCCACGGCGGCCGAGTAGCGGGCGGCCTCTTCGTCGTCGAGCCACAGCTCGTGGCACGCGGAGCACTCGCTGAGCGCCAGCGTGGCGGGCAGCGCGAGCGCGACGCCTCGGTGAGTCACGCGCCGCCCACGCGCGACCTGGGCCACCGTGCCGGCTGCGCCGCAGGCGGCACATCGCTGGGGCTGCGCCTTGGTCTTCGTCGTCGTCATGGTTGCACCTGGCCGCCGTTGGTTCGCAGCGGCCTCTCGAGCGGGTGGCACGAGATCGTGAAGAGCTGCTCGGTGACTGCGCCCTTGGCATCGAACACGTTGTCGATCGTCAGCTTCACGTACCACCCGATGGCGTCATGCCGGACGCCGTACACATCGAACTTCATGCCGTTCTGGTCGAGCGTGCCGTGGAAGGCGCTCTCGGCCAGCTTGCCCAGGATGCGCAGCCCGTGCTCCTTCCAGTTGCCCCCGTACACCTCCCTGAGCGGGTCGACGGCCGTGGACGGGTTACGCTCGAGCTGCTCGAGGGGCAGGAGCTGCCCGGCTTGAAGGCGCTTGGGTGGGCGTACTGATCGTTGGGTCGGCGCTGTCAGGCGCTTGAAGCGTGGGCGTTCGCGGTGGAGCGCCGGGCGGGGATGCGCGCCGGCCGGCACCTACTCCCATCTGCACGTGCCGCAGCAGTGGTCGCTGACCACCGACTCCTGGCCCGCCTCCACGTAGGAGACCAGGTTCCCGGCGTCGTCCCAGACCAGCTCGGCGGTGCACACGACGTGGTCGGGGTCCGGCGTGGTGCAGCCGTACTGCTCTTCCCCCTCCTGCACCCGCCGCGTGTACGTGAGCCCGAGGAGATGCTCGTCGGACCATTGGTAGACCACGTCCACGACGCCGAGCTCGGTGAGCCCGGCCAGAAGTGTGCTGCGCGTCATCTGCCCCGCTGCGTTCCACTGCTCCACCCGGTGGGCGCGTTCCACGCCGTCGTCGGTGAACCAGACCTGGGGGTGATTGCCGCTCTCCTCCGGGCCATTGGGCTCCGGGTACTGCGTCCGCTCGTGCGCCTCTGCGATGCTCCCATCGGCGGCGAAGACGGTCTCAAAGGACACCTCGGCGCCGTCCCACTCCCCGTCCAGCCAGGTGCGGGCCCGCTCGAGCACCAGGTTCGCGGCGTCGTCCCACTCCATCTCGAAGCGCTGCTCTTGAAGCACGGTGCCGTCGCGGATCCTGTCCACCTGCGAGATGGTCTGCGGCAGCTCGGTGTCGGCCCAGTAGCTGACGTGCGTCTCGGCGACGCCGAAGCACAGGTAGTCGGTGGTGCGGCCGAGCTCATCGGTGGCCGTGGCGACGCAGTCGGACGACTCAAGCTCGCGCATCACGGGGAAGTGGGGTCCGGCGATCGGCGGCCACGGGTAGCTCGGGTAGCTGTCCGAGCAGAGGCCCTCGACGCAGCCCTCCTCGCACAGCGGCATCGGCGAGCTCCACATTTCGAGGCCGCAGCCGAGGGCCGCAAACGCAATGGCACCCATGATTGGGCCGAGCTTGCACATCGGTCACCCCCTGCCCGAGAGCCTACCAGCCCGTCCCTGTCGATCAACCCTCGGGCGCGTGCCGCATCTTCAACAGCTCCAGGATGCCCACGCTCAGCGTGCTACCATCCTTGAGCCTGAGCACGTAGTCCGCCTCGCGCCCATAGACCGCCGGCCGCTCCACCACCGCGTCCAGGATCTTGTTCTAGAGCCAGACGACGTAGCGGACGGTCACGACACCTGTCCTCGTTCCGTTCCTGTGCTCGCATGCACGCCGAAGGTCTCCGTTGCGTTCGCGGTCCCGCCCCCGCCGTCGCCTGTAGGCTTCTGGCCGCCCGCCCTACCGCCGTCAACCATCGCTTCCGGCAGCCGCTCATCGTCGACCATTTCTCGACGGACGCGACGCCGCTCGGCGCGCACCCGATTGCGGCAGGCCTCGATCGAGGGCGCGCCGCGCCGAAGCGATCGTGCAGGCCAACCGGTGCGCGACCTGTGGCCACGTACAGTCCGCAGCGCGCAACGCGGCGACGCGCTCGGGCGATGGTGCGCTCTTGCCGATCGGGCGCCCGAGCTTCTTGCCCGCGCGCCGGGCCGCGGCCAGCCCGTCGAGCGTGCGCTCAACGATCACCGCGCGCTCGAACTCCGCGACGGCCGCAAGCACGGTGAGCGTGAGATCCGACACGGCGTCGTGCTGCGCTCGCACCTCGAGGCCCTGCGCGATGGCGACGAACGCAACGCCGGACGAGCGCAGCCGCCGGAGATTGGCGAGCAGGTCGAGCGTCGAGCGCCCGCAGCGATCGAGGCGCTGCACGAGCACGACGTCGACAGCACCACGTTGAGCGGCGCCGAGCACCCGCTCGAGCCCGGGCCGCACGCTGCCGCGGCCTGACGCGGTCTCCTCGATCTCGAGCACGACGCGCAGGCCACGCGCCGCGGCAGCCGCGCGCAGCTCGCGTCGCGCTAGCCGCGCGTTCTGCTCGCGGGTGCTCACTCGGTGGTACAGCGCGGCGCGAAGACGACGGTGGGCCATGGGTCGAGCCGACCACGGCGGCGCCCTGCCGTTACGTGGCAACGATGCCGTCAACCCCCGCAGCGCTATGCAGCCGTGGACGGGTTACGTCGTAGCGATACTTGAGTCGCCAGCGCAGCGAACCCGAGGACGGCACCTCAAGGTAGAGCCCGCGCTCGTCGTACACCTTCGCCATCTTCCGGGGCCGCTTCTCGCGGTTGATCTTCTGCACCTCGGACGCCGTCAACATGCTCCACCTCCAAGAGCGGCTGATGTGCCGCCCTGGGGGTAGGGTGCGCTTCCAGCGGCGGATACCCCTGGAGTTACCCCCAACAGCGGCGCGTGGAGCAGCAAAGAGTCCGTTGGCACCAAAGGCAAAACCCGCATGACAATGCGGGTTTTGCCTCCTCGAAGCGTTGTGTCGAGGTCACGTTGGTGGAGGCGGCGGGAATCGAACCCGCGTCCGAAAGAAGTCCCCGAGCTGCCGCTACACGCTTAGTTCGCCCTTTGTACTCGACGCGAACGAAGGCGAACGTCCTTTCGCGCCGAGTCCCTCACCT
>JADLHG010000079.1 GCA_020848905.1 Deltaproteobacteria bacterium | reverse complement strand
CCCGTAGCGCACGAAGCCACTCAGGCCTCTAGCGACTCCCAGCTTCGCGATCGCTCGGGCGAAGTCCAGGGGGCGCCGGGCCGACGAACGGCCCAATTGCGCCCGCCCCTCGCAGAAGAGCGCGGTCACATCCTGCCAGCTCGCAGGACGTTCCCAGAGAGGCATCCATTGTTCGCCGCGGGTCGCCTTTTCCCGTCCGCGGGTTCCGTGGCCGACCGGCCCGGCAGTCACTGCGAACGGGACCGCCGCACGCAAGTCGCCCTGCACCCCGAGTCTACGGGTGGCCTGCCCTCGAAACGCCACGGCCCCCTCCAACATGAGGACGAAGTCCCAGGGGTTGACTCGACTGGAGGCCTCCGGTCCCGTAGTGCCATTCGCTCCGCCCGCCGATCCCGGCAAGAACTGGCCAACCGCTGCGTCCACCAGCGCCGCAGCAGGCGCGCTCACGAGCGAACTCTGCAGGAGCGCAAGGGCGCCGGGGCGAGGAACGCCCCTGGCCGAGCCGAGGTCGAACAGATCGCCCAGGCGCTTCATGACGGTGTTGGTGAAGTCGAGTCGCCCGTCGTTTCCGCCAGTGCCGAGCAGAGCTGGCCACGACGGCTGCCCGTCGGGTGACAGCACCATCGCCGCATCCATCCACTCGCGTTGCAGCCCCCGCCAAACTAGCGCGAACGGAACGAACAGGTCCGCCTTGAGCCGCTTGAACTCATTGTTCGCGACTAGCAGTTCGGCCTTGAACTCAGGATCTTCCTTGGATCGCTCGGGCTTCGTTCCTTTCTTCGTCTTCTTGGTCTGGCCCTTCAGCCGGCGGACTTCGGCGTCAGCCCGAGTGATTGCGCCAAGCTGCGGCCGAGCAGCGGCGATCCCCTGGCGGAACGGCTCGAACCGTGGTGCAGTCGAGCGCTCGACAGGGCCGAGACCTTCGTCGTTCGCGATATAGAATCCCGAGCCCTTGTTCCAGGGAGAAACGAACGGCGTTGGTGCGTACTCTTCGAGGAAGAACCTCTCGAGAGCCGCAGTGTCGAGTCGCGTCAGGAGACAGAAGTGCTGGTCCCTCCAGAGGCCGCGAGCATCGGCATCCTTCTGCTGAGCGACGAGGCGCAAGATGCCGATCGCCTTGAGGTAGTAGGCGAGCGGAGTCGGCGTGCACCCATGGAGATGATGGAGATGGAAGGTCACGACGCACCGTCTGAGTCACGCTCTCCAAGCAGTGGATCCGCCGTGACCATCTTGGAGGCGCGGCGGTCCGCCGCGATGAGCAGCGCCTCCATGTAGGCCAGGGGGCCGGGCCCGTGGCGGCGGAGCAACGAGGCCGTGCGCTCGCGCCAACTCCGGCCCGTCTGCGGTGACAGGCCAAGCCCGGCCGGCGCCAACGTGAGGCGGAGGGGCGGCATCGGTGCGACTCCGTCCAGCGAGATGGCTGGCAGCTGATCGCCCTCACGGACGCCACGTATCGGCAGCCCTCGGTCGTCGCGGGGGAGATACTCTTGGTCTCTCGGGGCCGCGTGCAGGGCTACACGGACCTTCCCGTGGTGCGAGAGGACGAGGTAGGCGAGGAGATCGAACTCCTCCGCCGCGCAGTCGAGCACCTGACGCTCGAGAGATGTCGCGATGGCACGGTCCGCCTCCGGCTCGGGCACCGCGCCGTCTCCAGTGAGTTCGAGCAACTCCGCGTGCGGCCCGAGCAGCGCAGCGTGACCGGGGGCGTACCGCCTGAGCACTGCGAAGAGCGCAAGGCAGCTCGCCAGCTCATGGCGGAACCCTCGCCGGGCCTCGCCCGTGGGGAGACGATACATGCAAGGTGCTTGCCAGGCAGACTTGGGGGCCTTCGCCAGGTCGGCGCGCTCGGCGAAAGGTCCCCGAGCCTGGATGATCCCCTGGAACGCAGGGTGAGCCTTGCCGAGGTCGTGCCACCTCCCGGCCAACTGAATCAGCTCGGCAAGCCGGCTGGGGACGAGGCCACCTACAATCTCCGCAGCCAGGCGACCCACCTCGGCGTCGTGGGTCGCGATCGTCTTGTAGGCCCGTGCCGCGCTCAGTTGCTCCCCGGCTTCGTCGTCGTCCGCGCCGTCCTGTTCAGACGGCGGCACGGCGGGCACGACCGCCACCGACGCTCTTGAACCCGGGTCGAATCCGCCGTCCTCCCGATAGCCACCCGTATCGGCGGCTACGCAAACGACGCGCCCGGGTACCAGCGCGGACCTCTCGGCGACCTTCCACTCGCCGTCAATCCAGTCCCAAACCCACGCACGACACTTATCGCGCAGGCGAGGCTGGCGCCTCTCGTTCGTCTCCGTGCCGCAGAGCCAGTCTCGCGCCGCAAGGAACGGGACGTTGCACAGCTCGCGCTGCGATGGTTTCGTGTCCCGCGGCGGGGCGGGAGCGGGTCGGTCCTTGTTGGCTGGCGGAATCGCTGTCCAGAAGACGGAGACGTCCCGCTCGTCGCCGCTGCGGATGAAGGGGCTTACGTCGATGTCTGCACCTGTCAAGTCCGGAGTCGTGTCAAAGAGCTCATCCAGTTCTCGCCGCAGGAGGAGTTGCCGCGGGCGGTATGGGTAGAGGTGCTCCCTCTCCGCCGAACTTAGTTGTCTCTCGAACGCCTCGAGGTTGCCAATGCTTGCGTCGAGCCCGCGTTTCCTGAGCGCCTGAAGAGCCCAGATCGCGGCCTCCATCTCCCCCACGCCATACGGCCGTGATGTCTTCTCGTCACGCCCGCGCTCCACGACGGCGATGCTGCCGGAACCTCCGTAGCGGGAGCAGCGGCCAAAACGCTGAACCAGGCACGGCCACGGCGCCAGCTCGGTCACGAGCGAGGTCGCGCTAATGTCAACGCCTGCCTCCACTACCTGCGTCGCCACGATGATGCGCTCCGCGCCGGCCCTGCACGCGTGGCGGCCGAGGAACTCGCTCGTCCACGCGGCCCTCTCCTGCGGCCGGAATCGGCTGTGTACGAGGCGAAGGTCCTTGGTCGCGTCGAGCCGCTCGAGCTCCTCGAACGTGCGGGTCGCGCGCTCAACCGTGTTGCACACGACGAGCGTGATCCGGCCGTGGGCGTCGCTGTCGGGGATCCTTTGATGGCGCTCCTGGATCAGAGCCGCGAACCCCGCGTGGTCGTCCGCCGCGATCGACGCCGAGTCGAGCGCCTTCGCTATCGTGGCGAGGCCCGACTGCAGCGCGGCGGGCTCGAGCTGTGTGGCGCTGGCCACCCATTCGCCGTGGCGCGCCGCGGTGTCGACGCTTCGCAACCACGTCGGCTGCAGCGTCGCGCTCATCCACCAGCTCACCCTCGGTCTGAGCGCGCGACCAGCGTCCTCGTCGAAGAAAGCCTGCAGCTGTGCGCTGGTCGCGAGCCCGACGTCCATGAGCTGCACCTCGTCCAGCACCCACAGCACGTCTTGGCTGAGCAGACCGAATTCCATCGGCCATCGCGCCCTCGGCGCCGCGTAGCCGCGGTTCAGCGCTCGCGAGAGCGCCATGTCCTGCGTCGCAAGGAAGACGGCGCGCTCCTCGGGGTAGAGGTTCCACTCGCCTCCCGGATCCGTGCCGCCCATCAGCAGGTGCGCGCCGACCTTGCCACGGTGGTCCGTGCCGGGCTCCCACAGGCAGCCCAGGCGCGCGAGGAACGCCTGCACCTCGCCGGCCGTCTGCTCGACGAGCACGCGCATCGGCAGCACCCAGACGAGGCGCCGGGGCCAGCGATCGTCGTCGCGCTCCACGCGATGGTAGAGCCACGCGCCCAGCACGCCGAGCGTCTTGCCGTAGCCTGTCGGGATTCTGATGACGCGCGACCGTGGCGTGGCGTCGCGGGCGAGCGCCTCCTGCCACTGGCGCGGCCGAAGCGCGGCGGCGCCCGACGGGGCGGCGAAGCGCCCGAACCAGCTCGCGTAGTCCGCCGCGGCGTGGGCCTGCGTCATCGCCGCCACTGCCTCCGCAAGAGGGTGTCGCCGCCAACCCCGCGATCTGCGTTCGCACCATTCGCTCCCACATCGACCTCGCGCCCCGAGCCTCGCCCCGCTCCGCGACCTCGTCAACCCCCACCCGGGCGGAGCTCGGCCCATGAATGTCTGCCCCCCGCCCCTGCCGCGTCGCGTCACGCACTCCTCGCCTCGGGATCGTCACGCGGCACCCCGTCCGCAAGCGCGGACGCCGCCCCGGCCCGCCCCGCCCGTCCCCGGCCCGGCCCGCGCACGCTGGCCGGAGATCCTTGCGCGCCCGCGCAGCGGATGCGATCCTGCGGCAGCCCTCGCGCCGACGCCGCGAGGGGAGCCCGGGGGGACCCGGCTCGTAGGAGAACGGCATGACCTCCACCGAGTCCGCGGCGCTGGCCGAGCCGGCCGGCCCGCACGCGAAGTACCTGCGGCGCCGCTCGCTCGAGCCCGGGGCCCCGCCCGCGCTGGTCCCGGCGCGCATGCTGAACGAGGTCACCTACTGCGAGCGGCTGATGTACCTCGAGTGGGTCCAGAGCGAGTTCGAGGACAACGAGTTCACGGTGGAGGGGCGGGCGGTGCACCGCCGGGCCGACCAGCCCCGCCCGCTGAAGAAGGCCGATCCCAAGCGCCCGCCGGGCCCGCCCGATCGGGCGGCCGCCGACCAGGGAGAGGAGGACGAGGGCGAGGACGAGGCGCCTCCGCCCTCGACGCCGCCGCCCTACACGGCGCGCGCGGTGTGGCTCTCGTCGGAGCGCCTGGGCATCACGGCCAAGATCGACGTGGTCGACGTGGAGGGCGGGACGGTGGTCCCGGTCGAGTACAAGCGCGGCAAGCGGCCCTCGGTGCCAGAGGGGGCCTACCTGCCGGAGCGGGTGCAGCTCTGCGCGCAGGTGCTCGTCCTGCGGGACCACGGCTTCCGCTGCGAGGAGGGGCACCTCTACTTTGCCGCCGATCGGCAGCGGGTCCCCATCGCGATCGACGAGCCGCTGGTGGAGGCCACGCTCGCCGCGGTGGTACGCGCCCGCGCGCTCGTCGAGCTGGGCGCGATCCCGCCACCGCTGGCCGACAGCCCGAAGTGCAACGGGTGCTCGCTGGTAGCGATCTGCCTCCCCGACGAGGTGAACCTCCTGCGGGACGGCGCGAGGGAGGAGCCCCCGGCTCCGCCGACCTTCATGGAACAGCTCGAGCACCACGACGTGGAGGAGCTCGGCGACGACCCCTGGGGCCTCGGCCCGCTGCAGCCGGCGCCCGAACCACGGGAGGACGGTGACCGCGAGCTCCGGCGGCTGCACCCCGCACGGGATGACCGCGTGCCCCTCTATGTGAAGGAGCAGGGCGCGTACGTTGGCCTGAAGGGCGAGCGGCTGGAGGTGCGGCGCAAGGATCAGCGGGTGGTCGAGGCCAGGCTCTCCAACACCTCGCAGGTGTGCCTGTTCGGCAACGTCCAGCTCACGACCCAGGCGCTGCGAGCCCTGCTCGAGCGGGGGATCCCGGTGAGCTTCTTCTCCCTGGGGGGGTGGTTCATCGGGCGCGCGGTCGCGCACGACTCCCGCAACGTGGAGCTCCGGGTGGCCCAGCACGCCGCGGCCTCCGATCCGGCCCTCTGCCTGCGGCTCGCCCGCGGCTTCGTCCAGTCGAAGATCCTCAACTCGCGCACCCTGCTCCGCCGCAACTCGCGGGAGCCGAACGCGGTGGCCCTGGGTGAGCTCAACCAGCTCGCGAGGAAGGCGCTCGAGGCCGAGGAGCTCGCGAGCCTGCTGGGGATCGAGGGCACGGCGGCGCGCACGTACTTCGGCCAGTTCAACTCGATGCTGACGGAGCGGGCCCGGGTGGACGAGCAGCTCCTGCTGGCCGGGCGCAACCGGAGGCCGCCCCGTGATCCGCTGAACGCGATGCTCTCGTACACCTACTCCCTGCTCTCGAAGGATCTGACGCTGGCGGTGGTGACCGCCGGCCTCGATCCGCTGCTCGGCTTCTATCACCAGCCGCGCTTCGGGCGGCCCGCCCTGGCCCTCGATCTGATGGAGGAGTTCCGCCCCCTGATCGCGGACTCGGTGGTCCTCGGCGCGGTGAACAACGAGATCGTCGGCCGCAGGGACTTCGTGGAGACCGCCGCCGGCGTGAACATGAGCGCCACGGCGCGGCGAGACCTCGCCCTCGCCTACGAGCGGCGCATGGACCAGCTCGTCACCCACCCCATCTTTGGCTACCGGATCAGCTACCGGCGGGTCCTCGAGGTCCAGGCTCGGCTGCTCGGGCGGGTACTCACGGGCGAGATCACGGAGTACCCTCCCTTCCGGACGAGGTGAGCATGCGCCAGACGTACATCGTAGCCTACGACATTTGCGACCCGAAGCGGCTGCGCAAGGTCTTCAAGCTGATGCGCGGCTGGGGAGATCACCTGCAGCTCTCCGTCTTCCAGTGCGAGCTGAACCCGCGGGAGCTGGTGGAGCTGCGCGCGGGCCTGGGCCAGCTCCTGCACCACGACGAGGATCAGGTCCTCTTCGTGAACGTGGGCCCGGTGGAGGGCCGAGGCGCCACCTCGATCACGGCCCTCGGCCGGCCGTACACCCACCCCGAGCGCCACGCGATCGTGGCCTGACCTCGATCCCGGGAGGGCTGGATGGTAACCTCGCGAGCGCTCCGGTGGCGCGCCCCGCCCAGGGACCGCTCGCGCCAGCCGCAGCCCCTTGAAATCGCACACCAAACCTGCGAGGATCCCCCCAGGGCAGCCCGCCTCGATCGGCCCCCGGCCCCCCGATCCGGAGGACCGCTCGCAATCCCCCTCCTAACCCCCCGAATTCCTGCCACTTCGGCAGGATGTCCTTCCACCGCTGAAGAGCGGTGGCCCCATTGAAGCGCGCGGGGACGCGCCGGGGCACGCGGTAGCCGTTGCCCTTCCACCGCTGAAGAGCGGTGGCCCCATTGAAGCCCTTCTCACGCGCCCAAGCCCCGTGCCCCCGGTTCCCTTCCACCGCTGAAGAGCGGTGGCCCCATTGAAGCACCGTGAAGGTCGCCGCGTTGGTCGCGCCAGTCGCCCTTCCACCGCGGAAGAGCGGTGGCCCCATTGAAGCGAGGCGACCGGGACTCAGGTTCGCGCGGTACTCGGGCCTTCCACCGCTGAAGAGCGGTGGCCCCATTG
>JADLHG010000078.1 GCA_020848905.1 Deltaproteobacteria bacterium | reverse complement strand
TCGAGGGCCACCATGTGGCGCTCCTTGTCGATGTACTTTCGGATCCACGCGAGCGCACGGTCGCCGACGGGCACCACGCGGTCCTTCTTGCCCTTGCCCTGGCGCACGATGATGACGCCGCGCTCTTCGTCGAGGTCGTGCACCTTCAAGCAGCACAGCTCCACGCGGCGCATGCCCGTCGAGTAGAGCGTCTCGAGGATGGCGCGATCGCGGATCGCCATCGGGTTCTTCTCGTCGATGGAGCGCAAGATCTTCTCCACCTCGTCGATGGAGAGCGTGGCCTTCGGCAGCGTCTGGTCTCTGCGCGGCAGCTCGAGGTCGGCGGCGGGGTTCGCGTACACGACGGACGCGCGAGTGAGGTAGCGAAACATCTGGCGCACGGCACCGAGCGCCTGGCTCTGGCTCGAGTAGCCGAGCGGCTTGCCGCGCTTGGTGCGGTAGTAGAAGAGGAAGCGCTGGAAGCGCACGACGACGGGGCGGGTGACGTCGTGGACGGAGACAACACCGCGCTCCTCGCAAAAGGCGATGAAGCGCGCGAGGTGGTAGTCGTGCATCTGCACCGTGCGCAGCGCGTAGTTGCGCGCCTTCTCGTGCTCGAGGAAGTCCGCGGCGCACGTCGGCAGGGCGTCTGCACGCTTGGTCGCCTTGATGCGCCACACGTACGGGTACTGCGCGGGCGTCTGCGTCACGGCGCCGCGTTCTCCACGCGCACACCGTTGCCACCACGATACGACGCACGCGATTTCTCACCCGAGATGCGCGCTGGCGGCGAAATCGCTGGTTCCTCGTCGACAACCGGGGGCCGCACTCCCCCCGCCAAGGCCCCGCTTTGGCCCCGCCATGGCCCCGCCAACTCCCCCAAGAACCCCCGCCACCTTTCGATCGTAGTGGCACCTCCGAGCGCGGCCACGTCCACGAGCCCGGGCAGGCGGTGCTCGCTCTCGCCGCGCTCGACGGCAGCGCCGCCGTCCCAGAGCAGCTCGTAGACGAAGCTCTGCCCGCGCAGGCCGCGGTGCACGAGGACGAGCTCGAGGTCCACGAGCCGCTCCATGTGCAGGCGCAGCTGCGTCAGGCCGTAGCCGCTGGCAAGGAGGGCGTCCCTCCGCGTGAAGCGCAGCTCGCTCCGCTCGATGTGCGCCTCGACGCAGCGCTTGCCCACCATCGCGTCCAGCAGCACGAGCAGCTTGCGCGTCTGCGGGGGCAGCTCGTCGAGGGAGCGGCCGAGCACCTCGTGGCAGAGCACGTTGGCGAGCGCGACGTCGTCGATCGTGGCCTCGATGTACTCGAGCGCCTGCCCGCGGTGCTGCACCGTGTGCACCGTGCGCTGGTGCTGATGGACCAGGGCGATGGCGCGGATGAGGCCGAGGTACTTCATGTGGTCGCGTCGGGTGCGCGTCTTGTCGTCGAGGAAGGTCAGCCTCTCGGCAAACGGGTTCACCACGTGCAGCGGGCGCATCAGGCGCTGCGCGTTCTTGTGCAGGGTCACGAGCGCGTTCTTGTCCTCCTTCGCGAGCAGCCCGGAGAGGGTCTCGCGTTTGCGCTGCAGCGCGTGGATGGCGCGGGTCTGTGCGCGGTCCTCGTCGACGGTGAGCACCACGCAGCGGTTCATCAGTTCCTCGTCCACCTCGATGGCGGTGGTGGTCAGGAAGATCATCACTGGGCCTTCGACGCGGTACTCGTGCGTGACGAGCTTGCCGGTCTCCGGGTCCTTGCCCGTCGACGCGATGGTGAGCTCCTTCTCGGACTGCAGGAGCTTGAGCGCATACGAGGCGCGCTCGGCGCCCTCCTCCTCGACGATGGCGAGCACCTTGTGCCGCAGATCCACGTCGCCCATGTAGAAGAGCGACTGCCCCGTCATCGCCGAGTACTTCACCTTCTCCTCGTCGGGGACGAAGGCGAGCACGGCCTCCATCAAGCTCGACTTGCCCGCGGCCGACGAGGACTGCACCACGATGGCGAGGGGGTCGTCGAGCTTGCGCGAGACGGCGGCGAGGTAGCCCACGAGTTTGTTGGTGCGCTCGCCGACGACGCCGCACGCCTCGAAGTCGGCGAGGATGCGGCCGACGAGATCCTTGTCACGCAACAGCGCCAGGGCCTCGTCCCGCTCTTCGCGCGTCATCTCCGGCACGGTGTCGCGCTGCGGCTCGAGCACCGCGCGCATCGCCTGGTCGTTCTTCTCCTCAACGACGAGCAGCACGCGGCCGAGGTCGCGGCGCAGCACCTCGACGTCCTCTCGTAGCTCGCGCGCGGCGGCCTGCAGGAAGGCGCCGCGTTGCTTCGCCGAGTACAGATCGAGTGTGTCGACGTGGAACAGCTCGCCGTCCCTGCTCGACGTGGAGCAGAACACGTTCACGCGCAGCACCTCGTGCGACAGGTTCTTGGCGATGCCGCGCACGCGGTAGCGCCGCGGCCCGATGGCGATGGCGAGCTCGTCCTGGCCCTTCACCTCGACCTGCACGCCGATGTTCGCCCCCAGTGGTGATGCTGGCGGCGACGCCGGCGGCGCGTTCGGCGATGTGCTCGACGCCGACGACGGCGGCGGCTCCGCGGCCGGCAGAGCGGCTAAGGGAATGGCAGGCTGCTGCTCCTCCTTAGCCGCTTCCTCTGGCTCGTCGTGGCACAGGCACTTTCCCTCGAACGCCGCCTTCTCGACGACGAGCCGCAGCGACTTCGACGCCGGCTGCACCTTCAGCGCGTAGCTGTTCGCGTCCATGCCGCGCGGAAACAGCACGCGCGCGCACTCGAAGCCCTCGGGGCGCAGCCGCTCGATGAGCTTCGCGGCCGCGGCGTCGCCAGCGTCGTCTCGGTCGTAGGCCACGAGCACCCGCTCGACCTGGTGCCGCTTGAGCGTCTGCAAGGTCTCGTCGGTGAAGCCCTCAACGCCGTAGCTCGAGGTCACGTTGCGAAGCCCCGCGCTCCAGAAGGTGAGCGCGTCGATGAGCGCCTCGCACAAGATCACCTCCTTGGCGCCATGGAGGCCTTCGAGGTTGAACACGCCACGATGCGGGCCCGGCAGGTAGAGGTGATCGGGCGTGCCGGCGCGCAGGTTGTGGAGGATGACGCGCCCGTACATCGACACCACGGTGCCCTGCTCGTCGAAGATGGGGATCGTGACGCGGCCGCGGAAGTGCTCGTGCCCGCTCTCGCGCACGATGCCGAGGGTCAGCAGGCGCCCGCGGATGGCCTCACCGTCGAGGCGGCTCTTCTGCGGCAGCCGCAGGCCGAGCGTGCGGTTGCAGAAGCCGAGCTTGAAGTGCTCCACGGTGGCGCGGGAGATGCCGCGCTTGTCCACGACGTAGGCGAGGGCCGCCGGATCCTCGAGCAGGCACCGGTGGTAGTAGGCCACCACCTGATCGAGCAGCGCCTTGTCGTCGGCGTCGAGGGAGACCGGCGGCGCGAGCTTGCGCACCGTGCCGACCTTCACCGTGCTGTCCCCGACGGCCACGCCCTCGCGCAGCAGCTCCACGGCGTGGCGAAACGAGACGCCCTCGGTGCGGCGCACCCACTCGATGACGTCGCCGGCGGCGCCGCAGCCAAAGCAGTGCCACAGGTTCTTTGCCGGCGTGACGACGAGCGAGGGCTCGTTGTCGCCCTCGTGGAAGCAGCAGCGCCCGACCAGGTCGGCGCCCTTCTTCTCGAGCTTCACGCCGCGCCGCGCCACCAAGCGCTCGAGCGAGATCTCGGACTTCAGCCGGGTGAGCTCTTCGGGCGGGACGCGGGCCATGGGGCCTCCTTCGGGATCGTGTCAAGCGCGATCCCGACCAGGACGGTTGCACGGATTCGCGATACAATGCTAGTGATCCCAAGGAATGAGAACACCGCGCCCGGGCCAGGCCGAAATCCGGCCTTATCCTGACGCCATGGCTGGTCGTCCTCCTTCTGGAGAAGCGCCTCCCTTTGGCAAGGCCTTGGCCGCGCTACGCAAGGAGCGCGGCCTCACGCAGGAGGGCATGGCCGAGTTGCTTGGCGTGTCGAGGAAAACCGTCGACTACTACGAACGGCGCGCCCAGAACCCCTCAGCCGAAGTGATCGAGCGGGTCGCCGACAAGCTCGGCGTCGGCGTCGCTGTCCTGCTCGGCCGCGAGGAGATCCCCAAGCGCACGCCGAAGGCCCACCCAGGCCCCGTGTCCGCGCTCGAGCTGCGTATCGAGAAGCTCAGAAAGCTCCCGCGCGCCCAGCAGGAGGTCGTCGTCAAGATGCTCGACGGGCTGTTGGGCTGACACGTCTCGTTGCTCGCCGAGAGCAGGACGTCGGCGTAGCGCAACTGCACGCACGCGCAGGACTGCGCCGCCTCCCCCAACACCACCACCGCCAGGGCGGCCTCGCAGGACTCCATCAAACCCGCGGAGCCGCTCTCCTCGGCGTGTCCGACAAGTCGACTTATCCGACACGGCCCGACGTCACGGAGCGTGCAACGCTCCTGCACGACGCTCTACGGGAGAAGCACGCTCCGCGCCGGCGGGCTGCCCTCGTCGAGCTGGACATAACGCTGGCGTTATGTCCTCTCAGCGTCGAGAGAAGGCCGCACCGCAGGAGCGCCCACCCGGGCGCCGCGAGCGCGCGCGTGAGCGCGTCACGCCGCGTGCAGCTCGAGGCCGCGCAGCTCCACGAGGGCAGCACGCGTCGCGCCGCGCCGCGCGTGCGCCAGGTCCGCCGAGAGCCGGGGCCCGCGCTCGTCGCGCGGGCTTGCGCTCACCGGGGCCGTCACCGGCGCCGCGAGCGCTGCGCGCCCGCTGTCGGCGCCGGCGACGCCACCTCGCGGCACCTCGCTCACTCGGCGACGGCCACCAGGTCCGCGTCCGTCGCGCCCTCGATGTCCCAGAACGGGTCGCACACCCGGATCGGCGGCGCCTGCCTCGTCTCGTCGAGCTCGACCGCCTCGAGCTCCTCCGCGGGCGTGTCGTCGACCAGCACGATCGGCGCGGACTCGTCGCGCTCCTCCACGTCGAGCAGGCGGCAGCGGCCCTCCTCGGGGCCGCAGTCCTGGTCGCCCGCGCCCACCGGCGCGCACAGCTCCGTGATGCGGTCGCGCTGCCAGTACTGAGTGCCCTCGGGGCAGCCGTGCGTGTCGGGCGGGGGCTCGTCGGGTGGGGTGTCGGGGCGGCCGTTGCCGTGCGCGGAGCGCCAACGC
>JADLHG010000077.1 GCA_020848905.1 Deltaproteobacteria bacterium | reverse complement strand
GGGAGATCGCCTGATGCTGCTCGAAACCATCCGCCTCGCCCTCGTCTCGGTGCGCCGCAACGCGCTGCGCTCTTTCCTCACGCTCCTCGGCATCGTCATCGGCGTGGCCGCGGTCATCGCCATGGTGGCCATCGGCGACGGGGCCAAGGCCCGCGTCGAGGCCACCTTCGCGTCGATGGGCTCGAACATGCTCATCGTGCTCTCCGGCTCCTCCTCGGGCGGCGGGGCCATGGGCGGCGCCGGCACGGACGGGGCCATCCACAGCGCCCGCGTGGCGCTCCTGCGCGACGACCTGGGCCGGCTCCCGTTCCTGATCGAGCTCTCGCGCCGGACCCGCGCCGTCGTCGCCCAGAACCTGGTCTTCGCCGTGGGGTTCATCGTCGCCGGCGTGGTGATCACGGCCCTGGGCCTGCTCTCGCCGATCGTGGCCCTCGTGCTCCACAACCTCGCCGACCTGGTCATCGTCTTCAACTCGGCGCGGCTCGTCCGCGAAGGCGAGACGCTCGCCTAGCTCGTCCGACCCTTCCGGCGGTCCACGGCCTGGTCGCGGTCACCGGGCACTTCATGGACGCCAAGGCGCCAAGGACGCCCAAGGACGCGCTGACGGCCGGCCCGCGGGACCCGCGTCGGGACGACCTTGGGCGTCCTTGGCGCCTCCCATGAGAAGGCTGACCTCGCAAGCCTCTTCTTCCGTCTTCGTCTTCAGCCGCCGTGGCGGCTCTTGCTCTTGCTCTTCGACATCCACCCTCTTCGAGAGGCCCCCTCTCGGCCCCCCTTCTCAATGTTCTTCCGGGGCCGAGAGGGGGCCGCGCGTAAGTCGCCATGCAGGCCAGCCCGCCAAGACCCTGCGAAGCGCGACCGGCTTCGCGGGTGGCGTGCCGCGCGGACGCGGCCCGTGCGGCCGTGCTCGTCGGCACGCTGCCGTGCCGCGGCCCGCGCGGCACGCCACCCGCTGCCGGTCGCGCCGCGACGCGCTCCGCAGGGGTCTCCGTCGGCCCGCCGCGGGTCACGGTCCATGTCGAGACAGGCCCACCCCGCCACGCTCCCATTCGCGCTCTCGAGGGGCCCACGTCATGGAGGCCCGGCGCACGTTGGTGTCCGCCAGGGCCAGGGCGCCGCATTCTTGGCGTCGGACTCGAGGTCCAGGGCGCCAATCGCGGTCGCTCCGGACCGGGCAGTGGGTCAGCTCTGTTTCGTCATGGTCCGCGCGCCCGAGGCGGCGACCGCTGGTGTCTCCTACGAGGCGGTGGCTGCCGCCACCGTGACCTCCTTCTCGGCGCTGGCCGCGCTGGTCTTCGCGCTGTTGTGGAGCGGGTCGTAGACCTGCCCGGTGAGCCAGAGGTGCCGCAGCAGGACCGCGAGCTTCCGAGCGACCGCGACGACCGCGCGCTTCTTGCCGTTCTTCCCGCCGCGCTCGCAGAGCTTCAGGCCCCAGCGCCGCAGGTCGCTGTCGGTGCCGAACGGGCCGAGGACGTAGTGCGCCGAGGTCACCATCAGGCGACGCACGAACGAGTTCCCCGACTTCGTGATCCGCAGCTGCTTGTCGATCGTGCACGACGAGTCCTGGCGTGGACACAGCCCCAGGTAGGCCGCGACCTTCCCGCCGTTCGCGAAGCGCTTCGGGTCCTCGACGGTCAGGAGGAAGGCGAGCGCGGTCAGCGCCCCGACGCCGTTCACCTGGCTCAGGAGCTCCGTCTCGGGGAACTCCTTGGCCAGCCGCTTCACCTGGCCGTCGTAGTGCTTGATCGTCGCCGTCAGCGCAGCGATCTGCGCGACGAGGGGCTGGAGCGCCGCCTGGAGCTCGCCCGGCAGGTTCGCCTCCGCGTGCTTGTGGAAGGCGTCGGCCGAGCACTTCGGCAAGCGGGCGCCCGAGGCTTTGACGACCCCGCGGACCGTGTTGATCAGGCCCGTCCGCCCGCGCACCAGGCTGTCACGAGCCTTCAGCGTCACGAGCGCGGTCTGCGCGGCCTCGCCACGAGGCCGCACCGGGTGCAGGAGCCGCGGGTCCGCGCGGGCGAGCAGCGCCAGCCGCTCCGCGTCGAGCTTGTCGTTCTTCCGCTCGTTGTCGGAGATCAGCCGCACCTTGCGCGCATTCGCGACGAGGACCTCGTGCCCCAGATCGGCCAGCAGCCGCGCCACCCACGCCGAGTGCGTCCCCGTCTCCAGGGCGACGCGCGCACGCGGCGCGTCCGCGAACCGCGCCGTGAAGCCCTCCTTCGTCGTCGCGATCCGCCCCTGCTCGAGGTGCTCGCCGGACTCGGTCGAGAGCACGTGCACCTGGCTGAATCGGTCCCCGAGGTCGATGCCGACGATCGTCCGTGGCGTAGAATCCTTCACGGCCAGTCCCCTTTGGGCCTTCGAGCCCGCAATGTGTGTGGCGGACCTTCTGGCACGCCGCACCGACAGGGGACTGGCCTTCTTCTTGGTTCGGGTCGCCGACCCAGGTCCCTCCTTCTTCGCCTTCGTCTTCACGCGCTGCCGTGCCATGCCTGGCCCTCCGCTGCTCCGCGCGAGGTCCAGCCTTCTCATCCCATTCTTGGCG
>JADLHG010000076.1 GCA_020848905.1 Deltaproteobacteria bacterium | reverse complement strand
GCCCCTCGTACGCGGCCGTGTAGACGAACGCCGGCTCGCCGATGACGTCGCCGGCCGCGAACACCCCCGGGGCGGTCGTCTCGAGCGTCTCGTCGACCTGGACGGTCCCATCCTCGCGGAGCCGCACCCCGGCTCGCTCGATCCCCAGATCGTGGGTGTTCGCGCGGCGGCCCGTGGCGACGAGGAGCCGCTCGGCGGCGAGGCGGACGCGGCGGCCGCCGTGCTCGATCTCCAGCACGCGGCCGTCGCCCTCGCGAGACGCGCGGATCGCTCGCGCGCCCGTCCAGATGCGGACGCCCTCGGCGGCGAGGAGCCGCTCGAGCTCCTGCGTCACGTCGTCGTCCTCGGCCGGCAAGACCCGCGCGCTGCGCTGGACGACCGTCACCTGCGTGCCCATCCGTGCGAACGCCTGCGCGAGCTCCAACGCCACGAAACGGCCGCCCAAGACGACCATGGACCGCGGCAGCTCCTCGAGCGCGAGCGCGCCGGTGCTGGTGAGGAAGCCAGCCTCCGCGAGGCCGGGGACGCCGGCCACGTGGGGGCGCATGCCGGTCGCGATCACGGCTCGGGGGGCGGAGAGGCGCGCGCCGCCGACCGAGACGACGCCCGGCAGCTCGAACCGAGCGTGGCCTCGGATCAACGATACCCCCCTCGCCGCTGAGAGCACGTCCGCGTACTTCGCCTGCCGCAACTCGGCGACCAGGTCCCGCTTCTGGCTCATCAGCGCCCGGAAGTCGGTGACCCGGCCCTCCGACTCGACCCCCGCGAACCGGGGGTGGTTCGCGCGGTGCACTCCCTCCGCGGCGCGGATCAGCGTCTTCGACGGGACGCAGCCGATGTTCACGCAGGTGCCGCCCAGCGTCCCGCGCTCGAGGACGGCCACGTTGGCGCCGAGCTCGGAGGCGCGCAGCGCAGCGCCGACCGCGGCGCTGCCCGAGCCGATGACGATGAGGTCGAACGCGCCGCTCGGCGCCTCGCGCCTCGCGCGGCCGTCGGAGTGGGTGCCCGCGTTCGTGGCCATGGCGTCGCCTCAGCCGAACAGTACCGGGACGAGGTAGGGGAAGATGAGGAAGGCCGTCACGCAGACGGTCGCCACCCACAGCAGGGCCCGCCCGGCCCGATGGGTGCGCGGCGCCGGGCAACCGCAAGCGGCGCCCTCCGCCCCGCCGCGCGCCTGGGCCCGAGACCCCGAGCTGCCGTACGTGACGTAGAACCCCGCGCCCAGCAGGCCGAACGTGACCGCCAGGAAGTAGGGCCGGAAGGGCGCGAACTTCACCAGGAGCCCGGCGCCACCCAGGCCGAGCAGCGCGAACACGAGGGGGCCGACGCAGCACGCGGAGGCGAGGAACGCCGAGAGGACCGAGCCTGCGCTCGCGGCGAGGGTGGCGGCGGCGGGGCCGGCGGAGCGGCTCGGCGGCGGCGCCGGCGCGACGCCGCGGGGATCGGACGAGCTGACCATGGCTCACCCAAAGCACGCGCCATGCCGGCTCCCCAACGCGAGCAATTGCGCGCGGATGCGGGGGCCGGTTGCGGCGATTGCCTCCAGAACGGAGGGTTCCTACCATTCCAAGATGGAGTGCTCGTAGTGCCGGGAGGCGACCTCGTCGCGCGGAGCGAGGCCATGCAGCGGGTGCTCGCGCTGGCGGCGCGCGCGGCGGCGACCGACGCCACCGTGCTGATCACGGGCGAGAGCGGGACGGGGAAGGAGCGAGTCGCGCGGCTGCTGCACGCCGGCTCCCGCCGCCGCGCCGGGGCCTTCGTCGGCGTCAACTGCGGCGCGCTGCCCGAGCCGCTGCTGGAGAGCGAGCTCTTCGGCCACAAGAAGGGCGCGTTCACGGGCGCTGCGGCGGACCGCGAGGGGCTGTTCGAGGCAGCCTCGGGGGGCACGCTGTTCCTCGACGAGATCGGGGAGCTGCCGCTGTCGATGCAGGTGAAGCTGCTCCGCGCGCTGCAGGAGCACGCGGTGCGCCCCGTGGGCTCCACGCGGGACGTGCCCGTCGACGTTCGCGTGGTGGCGGCCACCAACCGCGACCTCGAGGCGCTGGTCGAGGGCGGCGGGTTCCGCAAGGATCTCTTCTACCGACTCCGCGTCGTCCCGCTCGAGCTGCCGCCGCTCCGCGCGCGACGCGAGGACATCCTGCCGCTGGCGCGCCAGCTCATCGCCAAGACGTGCAGGCAGAATTCCTGCGGTCCGTGCGCGCTCTCGAGCGAGGTGCTGGACGCGCTGTACGCCTACCCCTGGCCGGGCAACGTTCGGGAGCTCGAGAACGCCATCGAGCGGGCCGTGGTGCTCGCGGAGGGCCAGCCCCGGATCGAGCTCGGCGATCTGCCACCGGAGCTCCGCGCCCCCGTGGCCGCGAGCGGCGCCGCGCCCGAGCCCGCGCCGCAGACGCTCGCGGAGGTCGAGCGGCGCCACATCCTCGCGACGCTCGAGCGGCTCCGCGGCAACCGCGCCGCCACCGCGCGCGCCCTCGGCATCGGCGAGAACACCCTCTGGCGAAAGCTGAAGGCCTTCGGCGTGCCGGGGGGGCGGTGAAGGGGGGAGGCGTGTTGGCGAGCAGTCCGCGAGGGCCCGGCGCGCGAAGAGAACCGAGGTGCACGGCCGCCGACGCCCGCCGCCGGACTCGTCACGCGGCCCGGTGCGATCGCGGTCGCCCGGCCCGTCCCAATTTCTGCGGATTCGCATGCTCGCCAACAGAAGGTCAGGTACTCGACCGCGGAAGAGCGCACGAGGGAGGCGGTCGGGTTCTGCTTGCGGGTCATGGCAGGTGCCCCGCGAGACGGTCGACGATAAAGACACCGCTGGCGTCGTAGTGGCCGAAGAGGCGCCCCGTAGCGCCATCGCTCCACGCATACAGCTCGTGCGTGCTGCCCGAGACGGGATCGCCTTGGAGCTTCTTGAAGGTGCGCGACTTCGGCAGCGTGCGACCGTGGTCGACGTACGCGCTGAACTCGTCGAAGGCCTCGTTGACCTGGACCTTCTGCGCAGTCTCCAGCCCGGCGAACACCTTCTGGACCGCGTCTGCCACGCGCACCTTGCTGGAGAGCGGCGGCTGGAGCTTCTCGGCGAACAGCGTCGCGCGGTGACGAGCCCAGGCGACGTCGCCAAGTACGCTCGTGGTTACCTCGCCATCGACCTCCATCAGCAGCGAATCGGGAGCCCCGTTCGCGTCGTCGGTCCTGACGGTGTAGCCGACAGCAAGCCGTCGAAAGAGAGCCGCGTGTTCGCGCAGTTCGTCGATCTCGGAGAGGCGCACCGGGAGCCGGGGGATCTCCATCAGGGGCATACCCATGCGTGTTAGCAGCTATCAGGCAGACCGCTCCACGGCACCAGAGGGGAGCGACGGAAAAGCTCCCGCTGGCTGCGACGCTGGGGAGACTCTGTGCGGCGTAGGCGTTGCACGATTCGCGGGAG
>JADLHG010000075.1 GCA_020848905.1 Deltaproteobacteria bacterium | reverse complement strand
GGAGGACTCCTGGCCCGTGCTCGCGATGGCTGCCGCCGCGATCCTGATCGGCGGCGTCCCGACGCTGCTCGGCGGCCTGCGTTCGCTGCGATCCCTGCGCCTCGACATCGACCTGTTGATGGCGGTGGCGGTGATCGGCGCCTTCGCCATCGGCGAGTACCCCGAGGCGGCGGTGATCGTGCTGTTCGCGATCGCCGAGCGGATCGAGCAACGTTCGCTCGAACGAGCCGGCGACGCCGTGCGCGGCCTGATGACCATGTCGCCGGACACGGCGATGGTGGTGAACGCGGACGGCTCGTTGTCGGAGCGCCCCCTCCTCGAGGTCGGCGCGGGTTCGACGATCCTGGTCCGTCCCGGCGCCCGCATTCCGCTCGATGGCGTGGTCACGAGCGGGGCCTCGGCCGTGGATCAGGCGCCGATCACCGGCGAGAGCCGGCACGTCGACAAGGAGGTCGGGGACAAGGTGTTCGCCGACACGCTGAACGGGAGGGCATGCGCGGGGCGAATTCCTGGCACCAAGTTGGCACTGCTTTGCCGAACAAAGGACAGGTCTTGCGAGAGGATGGCGCTGTAGGCAGAGTCTCGAGTGGGCTTCCAGCGTCGGGATAGCTGGCCGCTACGCGTCCAACCCGGGAGTCTGGATGCCGATCCGACACCGGCCGGCTGACCGCAGCCCCATCCGCTTCTCGAAGCGCTTCTGGTCGGCCGCGAGCGTGTCATCGACCGGAAGCTTCGAGATGAGCTTGTAGACCTGGCTCTCCATCGAGCCCTTCCCCGGGGCGAGGCCGTAGTAGACCCAACGGCCCTCCTTCTCACCGACCACAAGCCCCGAGGCCTCAAGGACCTTGAGCTGCCGCGAGACGTTGTATTGCCGCTCCTCGAGGCAGTCGACGAACTCGCAGACGCACATCTCAGCCTCGTTCGCCGCGAGGAGGCGGAGCATCCGGAGACGGGTCGGGTCGGAAAGAGCCTTGAAGAGCTGCGTGAGGTCCTCGTGCGTCTGGGTCGCCTGCACCATCATGCCTCCTGGGCGGTAACTTGCACGGTTGCGCATCTGTGCATACGATGACCGAAAGCAGGCCGTCCCGCAAGGGGGGCCGCTTTCCGAGCCGAAGGCGATGAGACCACCAAGCACGCACGAGCAAGTTCGGCGGCCGGCTTTCCGGCTTGGGCGCACGTGCTTGCTCCTCGCCCTGCCCCCGCTCTTCGGTGCCTGCGCGAGCTACGAGCCAGTTCCGCTCGAGCCTGCGAAGGAGCTTGAGGCACTTTCCCACCTCACGGCCGCAAGCGCAGCCACAGCCGAGTCGCCTCAACGTCCTGAGACTGAGGATGCCCTCGACCTCTCGGACGGGGCGAGCGACGCGGAGCTTGTCGCCATCGCCCTCCGGCTCAACCAGGAACTCCGGGCGAAGCGGCTCGATGTGGGCGAGGCGCAAGCATTCCTCGTCTCGGCGGGCATCTGGCCGAACCCGGAAGTCGGGTTGTCGTGGCGAGCGGCGCTCGGCGACGCATCCGGCTACCAGCTTGACGCAGACCTTCTCTTCGAGCTCATGCTCCCGGCGGAGCGCCGGGCCAAGAAGGACGCCGCGCTCGCGCGCATCGACGAGGCCAGGGCCGGAGTCGTGGCGGCCGAGTGGCAGCTCGTTGCGCGCGTCCGCGCGCAGCGACTTTCCGTCCTCGCTGCCGAGAGCTTCTCTCGCCTCATCGCGCGGGAGCTAGCGCTCCGCGAGGAGGCTGTCTCGCTTGTCCGCCGACGCCGCGAGCTCGGCGAGGGCACGGAGCTCGACATCGCCGCCGCGGAGCTCGAGCTCGGGCGCATCCAGCGCGACTCACGGCTTGCGCAGGCGTCGCTCGAGAGCGCCAAGCGCGAGCTCAACGCGCTCCTTGGTCTTCCACCCACCTACAAGCTTGACCTCACCGGGAGCGCAGCACCACTCTCGACGACCATCCGCGAGGACCTGCCGGACGACGAACTCGACCGGCGCCTGCTCGCAGGGCGCTTCGAGCTGCGCGCGCTAGAGGCCGCCTACCAGGCTTCCGAGCACAGCCTCAGGGCAGCAGTCGCCCGGCAATACCCGCACCTGAAGCTCGGCCCGGCGCTGAGCCACGAGGGTCCCGAGGGGAACTACCTGGGAATTGGCCTCGCGCTCCCGATTCCCCTCTTTGACCGCAACCAGGGTGAGATAGCCGAGCGGCACGCGCTCCGTGACAAGAGGCGGGCTGAGTATGTGACGCTCCTCCACGCGCTCCGGTCGCAGGCCTTCGAGAAGAATTACGAGCTCCGCCGAGCCCGGCAGGAACTCGAAGCCCAGGAGCGGGTGCTTCTCCCCCTCCTCAACCGCGCGAGGGGTCTCTTCGAGCGCGCCTTCCAGTCGCGCGACATCAGCGTGCTCGAGTGGGCGGCCGCGCGTGAGCGAGCCCTTGAAGCGGAGAAGGGGCATCTCGAGGCCGTGGTGCGCTACCAGAGCGCGGCTGTCGAGCTCGAGGCGGCGATTGGCCTGCCAGGCGCCCGCAGGGGCAAGGAACCGTGAACGAACAAGCGGAGACACCACCATGAAGACCCGTCTCAGGGCCATCGCCCGGCATCTTCCGACCATCCTTGTCCTTGGCGCTCTACTCGCCATCGGGGTTCTTGGGCACCGGAGCGGGTGGACAATCCCGCCGCTCAAGGCGCTCCTCGGGCATGGAGCCGAGGGCGAGGCGGCGAAGGAGGACTGGTGCGCTGCGCACAACATCCCTGACTCGAAGTGCATCGCGTGCCACCCAGAGCTCGTCGGCGCCGACCCAAGCGACTGGTGCAAAGAGCACGGCGTGCCTGAGTCCCAGTGCACCGTGTGCCACCCCGAAATCCTCACCAAGGGAGTCGCCTCCGATTGGTGCAAGGAGCACGGGGTGCCCGAGTCCCAGTGCACGCTCTGCCATCCGGAACTCGCGGTGAAGAGGCCAGAGCCACAAGACCCATCGGGCATCACGGTCTCCCGAGGTGACGGAGAGGCCACGGCTCCAGGAGTGGCGAAGAACCCCGCCACGTGCCAGACCCATGCGGTCCGCATCCAGTTCGCTTCGAAGGACTCCGTGAGGAAGGCCGGCGTCGCCCTCGAGGCGGTCGGTGAGCGGCCGATGGCCGCCTTCGTCAGGGCCAACGCCGCCATCGACTACGACCAGACGCGCCTTGCGCACCTCACCGCACGCGCCCCAGGCGCAGTCTGGCGGGTCACCGCCCAGCTCGGCGAGAGCGTGAAGAAGGGTCAGCCACTCGCCCTCATCAACTCGGCCGCCGTCGGGCAGGCGAAGACTGAGTTCCTGAATGCCATGGCTTCGCTCGACGTCCGCACCCGGGCGTTCGAGCGCGTGAAGGCGTCATCCTCCGAGGGCTTCCGCACGAACGCGGAGCTGCTCGCGGCCGAGGCGGAGCTCCGTGAGGCCCGGCTCCGGCTCCTTGGTGCCGAGCAAGCCCTCGCGAATCTCGACCTCGCAGTGAACGGCGAAGCGCTGAGAAAAGCGCCGGAGGACGACGTCCTCCGGCAGCTCCGCTTTCTCGGCATCGCACCGGAGGTGGCCAAGGACCTCGAAGCCGCAGCGGCCCCCGCGAACCTCCTCCCGGTTCTGGCCCCTATCGATGGCGTCATCGTCCATCTCGACGCGGTGCAGGGGGAGATGACCGCCGAGGGGAAGCCTCTCTTCATCGTCGCTGATGTGAGCCGCATGTGGGCGCTCCTCGACGTGAAGCTCGAGGATCTGCCGCTCGTGAAGATCGGCCAGGTCGTGACCTTCCGCCCGGACGTGAGCACCGCGGAGGCGCTCGAGGGTGCCATCACCTGGACCAGCACGGAAGCCGACGACAAGACGCGCACCGTGAAGGTCCGCGCCGAGTTCCCGAACCCCGAGGGGCTCCTCCGCGCACGCACGTTCGGCACCGCGCGCGTCACGGTCCGATCCGAGCCCAAGGCCATCGCCGTTCCGAGCTCCGCGATTCACTGGGAGGGATGCTGCCACGTGGTGTTCGTCCAGCTCACGGACGACATCTTCCAGACGCGGAAAGTGAGGCTCGGCGCACGAAACGGCCCGTTCACCGAGGTCGTGGTCGGCGTGGTGCCAGGCGAGGTCGTGGCCACAACGGGGAGCCACGTTCTCAAGTCGGCTCTCCTCAAGAGCCAGCTCGGCGCAGGCTGCGTGGACGACTAGCGGGGGCGCAGAGGCATGCTCAACTGGCTCATCAACGCGTCGCTCCGCCACCGGCTTCTCGTCATCGCGGGCGCGCTCGCGTTTGTCGCCATTGGGCTCCTCTCGCTTGCCCGGCTCGACATCGACGCGTTTCCGGACACTACGCCTGTCCAGGTCCAGATCAACACCATCGCCCCGGCCCTCTCCCCCGAGGAGGTGGAGCAACAGATTACCTTCCCGGTGGAGCAGGCCATCAGCGGGCTTCCTGACCTCGAGCAGGTGCGCTCCATCTCCAAGTTCGGTCTCTCGCAGGTGGTGGTCGTCTTCGCCGACGGCACGGATATCTACTTCGCGCGGCAGCTCGTGATGGAGCGCCTGAGCACCGTTGAGCTTCCCGACTCCTTGCCGCGGCCCGAGATGGGGCCCGTATCGACCGGGCTCGGCGAAGTGTTTCACTACGTCATGACCGGGAAGCAAGAGGACCTCACGCGGCTGAGGACTCTCCACGACTGGGTCGTCCGGCCAGCTCTCCGCACGGTCCCCGGGACCGCTGAGGTGAACAGTTGGGGAGGCTACGAGAAGCGCTACGAGATGCGCATCGACCCCGCCCGCCTCCAGAAGCACAGCCTGACGTTCAGCGAAGTCGTCGAAGCCGTAGCGAGGAACAACCTGAACGTGGGAGGTGGCAGCATCGCGTCCAACGGCGCGATGCTCCTCGTCCATGGAATCGGGCGGACGCGCAGCGCGGAGGAGATTGCGAACATAGTCATCTCGTCTGAGGCCGGCGTTCCGGTCCGGGTGTGCGATGTGGCGGAGGTCGCGATTGGGCATGAGGTCCGAAGAGGAGCAGTGACGGCGCAGGGCCGCGGCGAAGCGGTCCTCGGCCTCGGTTTCATGCTCATGGGTGAGAACAGCCACACCGTCACCCATGCGCTCAAGGAGAAGCTCGAAGACATAAGGCACACGCTCCCCCGGGGTGTCGGCGTCGAAACGGTCTACGACCGGACGGAGCTCGTCGACCATGTCATCGCCACGGTCAGGACCAACCTCTTTGAGGGCGGGCTCCTCGTCATCGCGGTGCTCTTCATCTTCCTCGGGAACCTCCGCGCCGGCCTCATCGTGGCGGCAGCAATCCCGCTCTCGATGCTCTTCGCCTTCTCGGGAATGCTGCGCTTCGGGATAGCCGGGAGCCTACTCAGCCTCGGCGCCCTCGATTTCGGGCTGGTGGTCGACAGCTCGGTGATCATGGTCGAGAACGTCGTGCGCCGAATCGCACATCGGAAGCCAGGGGAGGGGAGGACCCACACGGAGCTCGTCCGTGATGCCGCCCTCGAGGTGCGGAAGCCCACGATGTTCGGCGAGCTCATCATCATGATTGTCTATCTCCCCATCCTCACGCTCGAGGGGGTGGAGGGAAAGCTCTTCCGGCCGATGGCGCTCACCGTCATCTTCGCGCTCCTCGGCTCGCTCGTCCTCTCGCTCACGCTCATGCCCGTTCTCGCGAGCCTCCTCCTTCCCAAGAAGTTGGAAGAGCGGGAGCCGTGGGTTGTGCGCCTCGCGCGACGCGCCTACGAACCTGTGCTCCGGCTCGCGCTCGGCCACCGGTTCCTCGTCACGGCCTTCGCGGCGACGGTGCTGGCCGCCACCGGGATGATGATGCGCGGCCTCGGCTCAGAGTTCGTGCCGAGGCTCTCTGAGGGCGCCATCGTGCTGAACGTGGTGCGCCTCGCCGGAACCGACCTCTCGGAGTCCATCCGCTACAACACGGAGATGGAGCGGGCGCTCCTCGCGGCGTTTCCCGACGAGATACGCCACGTCTGGAGCCGCATCGGGACGGCTGAGGTCGCGACCGACCCGATGGGCGTGGAGCTTACCGACGTCTTCGTCTCCCTCACCGCCCGGGAGCACTGGCGGAAGGCCAGCTCCCAAGCGGAACTCGTCGAGCTCATGCAGAGGGAGGTGCGCGACCTCCCGGGCCAGAACGTGGCCTTCACGCAGCCCATCGAGATGCGGCTCAACGAGATGATTTCGGGGGTGCGCTCCGACGTCGCCGTGAAGCTGTTCGGTGACGAGTTCGATGTCCTGGTCGCGAAGGCGCGCGAGATAGAGCAGGCGCTGCGCTCGGTCCCCGGGTGTGTGGACCCCAACACCGAGCAGATCACCGGGCAGCCCGTGCTCCAGGTGAAAGTCGACCAGGAGCAGATCGCCCGCTACGGGCTTCCCGCGAAGGACGTCCTCGACATCGTCGAGTCCGTCGGCGGGAAGCCGCTTGGCGAGGTGCTCGAGGGCCAGCTCAGGTTCCCGCTCGTCGCGAGCCTGCCTGCGCGCGTGGCCGCCTCCCCGGAGGCGATTGGCTCGATCGAGCTCATGACGCCGCGCGGCGAGAGGATTCCCCTTTCGCGGCTTGCCTCGCTCACGACCGGCGAGGGCCCCGCGACCATCACCCGCGAGTGGGGCCAGAGGCGCATCACGGTCCAATGCAACGTGCGCGGCAGGGACGTGGGCAGCTTCGTCGCCGAGGCGCAGCGGAAGGTGCGCGAAGTGTCGCTTCCGCCCGGACGCTACAGGGTCGAGTGGGGAGGGCAGTTCGAGAACCTCGCGCGCGCCCGGACGCGGCTCCTCATCGTCGTGCCCGCGGCGCTCGCCCTCATTCTCGCACTCCTCTACGTCTCCTTCGGCTCCGTGAGGCTAGCGCTCCTTGTGTTCACTGGCGTCCCGCTTGCGGTGACTGGCGGCGTCGTGGCGCTTTGGGCCAGGGACATGCCGTTCTCGATTTCGGCTGGCGTCGGATTCATTGCCCTCTCGGGAGTCGCCGTTCTCAACGGCCTGGTCATGGTCACGTTCATCCGGCAGCTTCGCGTCCAGGGCCTTCCCCTGGATGACGCGCTACTCGAGGGCAGCCTCACCCGCCTCCGGCCGGTTCTCATGACCGCACTCGTCGCGGCGCTCGGCTTCGTGCCCATGGCGATGGCGACCGGGATGGGCGCTGAGGTCCAGAAGCCACTCGCCACCGTGGTCATAGGCGGCATCGTGAGTAGCTGCCTGCTGACGCTGGTTGTTCTTCCCGTGCTCTACCGGTGGTTCGAGCCGCCGCTGGGCACTTCGACTACCCATGAGGAGGTCTCGTGAGACTGCGAGCTGTTGCGTTCCTTTGCCTCGTTGCCCTGAGCCCGTGCGGCTGCGGTGATGACAAGCCCGCTTCCGGCCCGGCCGCCCCGGCCGCAGCGCCGGGGAAGCGTGAGCCGCTTGTCCCCAAGCCCGTGATTCACGACTGGTGCAAGGAGCACTCCGTGCCCGAGTCCATCTGCACGCGGTGCAACGAGAGTCTGATTCCTGGCTTCAAGCAGAAGGGAGACTGGTGCGCGAAGCATGGCCTCCCGGACTCGCAGTGCTTCGAGTGCCACCCTGAGCTCAAGGCGAAGTTCGAAGCCATGGCACCGAAGGACAAGTGACTTCAAGTGGCGCATCCTCGGCGCGCTCGGGAACGCGGCCACCGCGCTCGCGGCTGGACTGTACGCCTGGCGGCCGCGCCCGCGCGCCCGATCACCCATGGCACGCAGCGAAGAGCCAACGGCGGTAACTGATCGTCCGGAACCGGACGGATGCGGACCACGGCCGACCGAAGCAAGCGATCGGAAGGAGGGGTCTGTCCTCGCGCTCGTCGGTGCGGGAGCCATCGCCCTCGCGGCCGAGGTGATCGCCTGGACGACTGTTGAGGAGGACTCCTGGCCCGTGCTCGCGATGGCTGCCGCCGCGATCCTGATCGGCGGCGTCCCGACGCTGCTCGGCGGCCTGCGTTCGCTGCGATCCCTGCGCCTCGACATCGACCTGTTGATGGCGG